>JAIRXV010000472.1 GCA_031268115.1 Bifidobacteriaceae bacterium | reverse complement strand
CCCACCCACAACCCGTGGGCGTTGGACCGGATTCCAGGTGGTTCGGGTGGGGGATCGGCGGCGGCGGTGGCGGCGGTCGAGGCGCCGCTAGCACTCGGTTCCGACACCGGGGGGTCCATCCGCCAGCCCGCGGCCGTCACCGGGACCGTCGGGGCGAAGCCGACCTATGGCGCGGTGTCGCGCTACGGGCTTGTCGCGATGGCGTCGTCATTGGACCAGGTGGGGCCGTGCGCCCGGACCGTCTTGGACTCCGCCATGCTGCATGAGGCAGTCGCGGGGCACGATCCTCACGATTCGACCTCGCTGCCCGGCCCCGTCGCCCCGGCCGTTGAATACGCTCGCCAAGGCCTTCTGGAGGGGCTTCGGGGGGTCAGGATCGGCATAGTTCGGGAATTGCGCGGCGAAGGGTTCCAGCAGGGCGTGTTGGAACGCTACGCCGACGCTTTGGGTGTGCTTGAGGATTTAGGCGCGGAGGTTTCCTTGGTGTCCTGCCCCTCGTTTGTGTACGCCTTGGGCGCGTATTACTTGATCATGCCGTCCGAAGCGTCGAGCAATCTGGCGCGTTTCGACGCGATGCGCTACGGGATTCGGGTGGAGCCCGGCGCCTCGTCGCCTACCGTGGAGACCGTGATGGGGGCCACGCGTGAGGCCGGATTCGGGGCGGAAGTCAAACGAAGGATTATTCTAGGAACCTATGCGCTATCCGCTGGGTATTACGACGCCTACTACGGATCGGCGCAAAAGGTTCGCACGCTAGTCCAGGAAGACTTGGCGGGCGCTTGGCAGTCCGTGGATGTGTTGGTATCTCCAACGTGCCCGACAACGGCTTTTCGCCTTGGCGAAAAACTCGACGATCCCCTCGCCATGTACTTGTCCGATATCGCGACCATTCCGGCCAATCTGGCCGGAATCCCAGGTATCTCGGTGCCGGTTGGACTGGCCGACGACGGATTGCCGGTGGGCGTACAGGTGTTGGCGCCAGCCCGGGCCGACGCGTGGGTGTACCGGGTGGCCGCGGCGCTGGAAGGAGCGTTGACATCGCGCTGGGGTGGGCCGTTGGCCCAAAAGGCGCCGACGGTGGGCGCCCGCGCCGGTGAGGCCGGCCGGCTGGTTGAGGTGAGTGCGCCGGGCGGACTCGGCGCCGTGGACGTATCGAAAGGGGCCGTACTGTGAGCGGCGACCAGGGCGAATCGTTGGACTTTGAGACCGCGATGGAGCGGTTCGATCCCGTGTTCGGGATCGAGGTACACGTGGAATTGAACACTGCCACCAAGATGTTCTGCGGCTGCGCCACGACGTTCGGTGCGCCGCCCAACACCCACGTGTGCCCAGTGTGTTTGGGTTTGCCCGGCGCAATGCCCACCGTGAACGAAAAAGCCATCGAATCGGCGATCCGGCTGGGGTTGGCGCTGAACTGTTCGGTTGCGCGCAGTTCCCGGTTCGCGCGCAAGAACTATTTCTACCCGGATGTATCCAAAGACTATCAGATATCCCAATACGACGAACCGATCGACTACGACGGCTACCTCGACGTGGAATTGGCCGACGGTACCGCGGTGCGGGTCGATATCGAGCGAGCCCACATGGAAGAAGACGCGGCCAAGCTCTCCCATGTGGGCGGGCAGACGGGTCGTATCCACGGGGCAGACTATTCGCTGGTCGACTACAACCGGGGCGGTACGCCGCTCATCGAGATCGTCACCAAACCCGTGGAAGGAATGGGCCCGCGCACCCCAGAGGTCGCCCGTGCCTATGTGGCGGCGCTGCGGGAACTGGTGGTGGCGCTCGGGATTTCCGATGCCCGCATGGAGCAAGGTTCGATCAGAGCGGACGTGAACGTGTCGCTGCGCCCCCGCGCGAAAGCCGGAGCGGATCAGCGGGCCGTGCCGTTCGGCAAACGCACCGAAACCAAGAACGTGAACTCGCTGCGCGCCATCGAACGCGCGGTTCGCTACGAGATTGAGCGTCAAGCGACGTTGTTGGCGGGCGGCGAAAGGGTGGTGCAAGAGACACGGCACTTCCACGAAGACACCGGCCGAACCACTGCGGGGCGCTCAAAGGAAGAAGCGGAAGACTCCCGATATTTCCCCGAGCCGGACCTCCTGCCGGTGGTGCCCGCACCGGAGTGGGTCGAGTCGCTCCGGGCCACGTTGCCCGAGCCTCCGGCCGAGCGGCGCCGACGGCTCCAGAGCGAATGGGCGTTCACGGAAACCGAAATGCGCGATGTGGGGGCTGCGGGGGCACTCGACGCGATAGCCGCCACGGTGGCGGCCGGTGCGAGCCCGGCGGGCGCGCGCAAATGGTGGCTCGGCGAGTTGGCCCGGGCCGCCAACGAACGCGGCATCGAACTCGCGGACCTGCCCGTTGCCCCGAAGGACGTCGCGGAACTCGACAAACTAGTCGCGGACGGGCGCTTGACCGACAAGCTGGCGCGCCAAGTGTTGGCGGGGACGCTGGCGGGGGAGGGATCGCCATCGGCGGTGGCGGGCGCCCGTGGTTTGGCCGTGGTCTCCGACGATGGCGCACTCACGGCCGCCGTCGACGCAGCTCTTGGGGCCAATCCCGACATCGCAGCGAAGATTCGAGGGGGCAAAGTGGCGGCGGCGGGCGCCATCGTCGGAGCCGTTATGAAAGCGACCCGCGGTCAGGCCGATGCAGCGCGCGTCCGCGAACTGGTACTTGAGCGAGTCACGCAGGCCCCAAGCGCCGGCCCGCCATCCGCGTAAGGCTTCAGGCCGGACCAGCCGCCACACACGTAAGGCTTCGGCCGGACCATTGGCCGAGTGTCGGTGGACACACCGATGGCGGGCTCGCGGACGTTTGGTCATTCCCGGCGTTCTTGCGGGGACTCGGACGGCTCCACAGCGCCTTGCTCGCCAGTGAATAGCAGAGACATCGTCCAAACGCTGGCGGCGAACAGAAAAACCCCCGCCAATCGCGGAAAGAACGCTGCGCCAATCGCGGCCAGCGCCATCGCGCCAAGCGGACCGGCTATTCGCCTTGCCTGCAACGTGGGTGCGGCCACGCGCAGACGGAACCATGTGGCGACCGCCGCAGTCGCCGCGCTTAGGCAGCTAGTGTCGCCGCCACAGCGAGGAGGGCGAGGGTCCTGGGTGGGTTTGGCCCGATCAGATCGAGCACATCGGAATCGTTGCCAAGGCGCTCTTCCAACCACATCCCCTGGTCCAGGCCCGCACTCATGGCGCCCATCAGGAACCCAAATCCAACGAGGCACGTAGTCCAACCCGACAGGGCAACGATCCGCGACCGCATGAAAACATGCCCCCTCAGGAAAAAGGAACGCGGCTCCCGGGTCCAACGCTACCGGCATCGCGCGCCGCCCGTCGGGTGCGCTTGGAAGGCGCGCCGACGGCCTGTCATGATGAACGGTTGTGGATGGTCCAAAGATGACACCAAGCGACTGGGAATGGGCGCCGCCGGAAGCCGTTGGCCTTTCGAGCGCGGGGCTCGACCGAGTGGACAGCGCCGTCCAAGACTTGATCGACCGGCGCGTGCTGGCCGGGGCGGCAACGCTGGTGGCGAAGTCCAACAAAGTGGCCAGGGTGAGCTTGCTCGGGCGGGGTGGGGGCCGCCATGGGGCACCGCCCAGCGGGGACACGATCTACCGGATCTTCTCGATGACCAAACCGGTCACCGCCCTTGCCATGGGGATCTTGGCGGATCGCGGGCTGTGGCGGCCCGACGATTCGATCGCGCGGCACTTGCCCGAATTCCAAGACATCCAGGTGGCCGTCGGACGCGAAGAGCGGGGGCAGGTGGCGCTCGAACCACCCCACCACGCGCCGACCATGCGCGAGCTAATGACCCACACGGCCGGCTTCAGCTATGGCTCGGACCGAAACGACCCCGTGGACCGGCTGTACCGGCGCCAACGCCTGTGGGCATCGCCCAATTCGACTGAGTTCATCCGGCGCCTAGCGACACTGCCCTTGGCTGCGCGGCCGGGCACCCAATGGCGATATTCGGTGTCAGCGGATATCCAGGGCGCGATCATCGAACGGATGACCGGAGAAACCCTATCGGACTTTATGGCGGAGACGATATTTGAGCCACTTGGGATGACCGACACGGCCTTTTATGTTTCGCCCGACAAGAAGGACCGGTTGGCGCAGCTTTACTGCACCGGCACAGGCGTGAAACTGTTCCCGCTTTGGCGCAACCCGATCTTCCCCGAATATGACCGCGAACCTCCCATGGCAATCGGCGGAGGGGGATTGACCTCCACGCTATGGGACTATGCGCGTTTTGCCCGCTTGCTGCTGAATCGAGGGGTCTTGCCCGATGGGAAACGGATTGTGAGCGAATCGGCGGTGGCGGCGCAGATGACGAACCAGATCGCCGAAGAACTGATCACTCCCGGATTCCGGGCGGGGCAGATGAAATTCCGACCGGGTTTCGGTTTCGGATATGACGGTGCGGTGGTCTACGATCCCGACCGTGCCGGTTTACCCGTCGGGACGAACACGTATTTTTGGGACGGCGTGGCCGGTACTTGGTTTTGGGTAGATCCCGAGGTCGATCTGGCTTACGTTGGAATGATTCAACTCATATCCCGCTCGTCCCCGCCCATGCAGGAAATGACCCAAGAGCTGATTCGCGAAGCCCTGATCGACGGTGGACGATGACGGCGCTATTGGTGGCACTCGGGCTGACCACCGTCGATTCGATCCAGCAGTTGGATCGAATACCGGGATCCAACGAGAAGGTTCAGGCTCGGGCGGCCCGCCTCGACGTGGGCGGGCCCGCGGCCAATGCCTGCCTGGCGGCGCGGGCGGCGGGGTGCGCGGCCAGGCTGGTGAGCGCCATCGGCGGCGGGGCGTTGGCCAGGACAGTCCTTGATCGACTGGTGGGCGGCGCAGTGGACGTGGTGGATTTGGCGCCGCCCGGGTACGAACCGCCAGTCTCCACGGTGCTGCTCACCACCGGCACCCAGGACCGCGCGGTGATTTCACTCAACACTCGCGAATTGACCCGGCCCGCGCCGCTGCCCGCGGATGTGCTTCGCGGAGCGGGCGCCGCGCTAGTCGATGGGCACATCATGGACCGGGCCGTCGAGTTCGCTGCCAGAGCCCAGCGGCAGGGAGTGCCTGTGGTGTTCGATGGCGGAAGCTGGAAGGAAGGCACCCGTGACCTGTTGCGGTACGTGGATGTGGCTGTGCTTTCGGCGGATTTCGCGCCGCCAGACGGCTTGTTCGCGGCAAGTCGGCGGGGTCTGGCGTGCCAAGGTCCCGCAGAGCGGGTTGCGGCGCGGCAGACTCTGGCGCAGGTGGCGCGAATGGGGCCGCGATGGGTGGCGATGAGTCGAGGCCCAGGCCCGGTGAGCGTGCGCTGGGAGGGTGGGGCGGTCGAGGAGTTGGCCGTGACCCCAGTGGGCACGGTCGTGGACACGCTCGGTGCGGGCGATGCGCTGCACGGCGGGTTTGCGGGCGTGATCGCCGCCCTTCCAGGCCAACGGGACTCCCTGGACGAAACCGGGGTTCGCCGCGCACTGTTGGCTGGAATCGCGCTCGCCCGCCGCTCCGTCGAGTTCGCCGGCGCGCTGCGACCGCCCAACCCAGGGACCGATCCCCAAGGTGTCGCGCCCCAGGGGCCCACCTGACGCGAAGGGCGCCGCGACGTACCATGGACGCCATGACTGAGCCGCTCCACCGCCCGTCCGATCCATCCAGGTCCGTATCCACCGGGGTGTTGGAGCGCGAGGAGACCCGGGAACTGGTTGAACCCGGCGATCACGAGCGGTTCGCTCACTACGTTCGCAAAGAGAAAATCCTGTCCTCAGCGGTGTCCGGGAGTCCAGTCATCGCCTTATGCGGGAAAGTTTGGGTGCCGGGACGCGATCCCATGAAGTTCCCCGTCTGCCCGACATGCAAGGCGATCTTCGAGTCGATGCGCCCGGGCAAGAGTGACGGCGAGTCCTAAGACTCCGCCTCACGCCCCGGCCGCGTCCAACGCTTGGGTGGGTGCCGGGGTCAAGGCGTCGAGCGGCCTCGCGTGCCGGCCTCACGCCCCGGCCGCGTCCAACGCTTGGGTGACGGTGGTGGGGATGGCGGGTTCGCCATCGGACAAGCGCAAAGCGCCGCGCGGCAATTCCGCGATGGACGCACGATGACGGTCGGCCGCCCTGGCCAACCCTTCCGCGCCGGTCCAACCGGGAACAGTCTCGCCGCGCTCGATGTAGGCGACCTCGAGCGGCCGCACCCCGTACGCCTCCGGCGCCCCGGGGCGTGGACCGGGACCGGCCACGACGAGCTCTTCGGTGGCGTGACCCGAATCGTCCACGCGCCGCCCAGCCCACTTCGCGCCGCCCAGGGTCGCCTTATCGCCGATGGCTTTCGCGACCGGCCGCAGTGTGCCGCCTGCGTCCTCCCGCGCCACGAGCTTGTAGACCATTTGCGCGGTTGGGGCGCCGGACCCTGTCACCAGCCGAGTGCCAACGCCGTACGAATCAACGGGGGCCGCCGCGAGGGCTGCGATGGCGTATTCGTCGAGGTCGGAGGTCACGGTGATGGCGGTATCGACGGCGCCTAGGGCGTCGAGTGCGGCCCGGACCTCGCGGGCGAGCGATGGCAGATCGCCTGAGTCGAGGCGGACCGAACGAAGGCCCGGCCCGGCAATCTCGATGGCGGTGCGCAGGGCGCGGGGCACGTCATAGGTGTCGAGCAGGAGGGTGGTGCCCGTGCCCTGTGCGGCGATCTGTGCGCGGAACGCGTCTGCTTCGGAATCGTGAAGCAGCGTGAAGGCATGGGCAGCGGTGCCTATGGTCGGGATCCCCCAGGTCCGCCCCGCCTCCAGGATCGACGTTCCCGCGAATCCACCGACGTAGGCGGCCCGGGCGGCGGCGAGCGCCGCCTGCTCATGCGTACGCCGCCCCCCCATTTCGAGGCATGGCCTCCCGCCGGCCGCCATCGTCATTCGCGATGCGGCCGAGGCTATTGCCGAATCGTGGTTCAGGACGGACAACACCAGGGTTTCGAGGATCACCGCCTCCGCGAACGTACCGGCCACCGAGAGCACCGGCGAACCGGGGAAATACGCCTCGCCTTCCGCGTAGCCGAGGATGGTGCCGGTAAACCGGTAGCGGCGCAGCCATTCCAGGGTTCTCTTGCCGACGATGCCGGCCCTCGCCAACCATTCGATCTCGTCATCGTCGAATCGAAAGTCGGGCAGCAATTCGGCGAGGCGACCCGGCCCCGCCAGCACACCGTAGCGCCGGCCGGAAGGAAGCCGGCGCGCAAAGACTTCGAAGACGCAACGCCGGCTGGCCGTGCCATCGGTTAGCGCGGCATCGAGCATGGTCAGCTCGTATTGGTCTGTTAGCAGGGCGACGCTCATGGGTGGCCACCCTACTCGCGGCGGCAACTGGAAGTGCGCAGGACGGGCTCGAACAGATCGGCGGCCTTTGCGCTGAGCTGCGTGAGGATGCGCGATGGCGGTTGGCCCGCCGCTAGGAACTGTTCCCGGGTGGTCGATCCACTGAGCACGCCGACGAATTCGATCTGGCCTTGCGCGGATTCTCGGTCAGACAGGCTGTCGCCGTACAGGGCTAGCGTCTGGGCGCTATCCGCTAGGCGTTCGCGGAGGTAGGCGATGGGTTCGGTGAGGGCACGGGGGTCCGGCTTGACGAATCGCTG
>JAIRXV010000440.1 GCA_031268115.1 Bifidobacteriaceae bacterium | reverse complement strand
GGTAACATCGGGGGCGGCCACCGGGACGGCAACGTTCGGCGCCGTGACCGTGACTGGCTGGCCCGCGGTGTCGATGGATCGGGCGGCGAAGTCCTTGACCCGAGCCCAGATGGTGCCGGTTCCAGGGGCCAGGCTCGTTGTGAGAGACCACGATGGCGTGCCTTTGGTGGTGTCAACGACAGCCGAGCCGAGGAAGGTTTGGTCGCGGTAGACGGCCACGGACCGGATGCCGGATTGTGAATCGGATGCGCTGCCGGCGATGGTCACCTGTGGGGTGTACGCCAAATTGACGTTGCCGTTGCCAATCGGGGCGATGGTGCCAGACGGCGGCGCTGTGTCCACCACTTGACTCTTCGCCTTCAGGATCGTGGCCACGACAGTAGCGTTGAACAGCGAGGCCGCTTGTGGCACCGAGATGAAGATGTAGCCGTTGGCACCGACAATCTGGTTTATCACCACGTTCGCTATGGCACCCTTTGGCAGGACGATGGGCTTGCCATTGCGCACCGAAGTCTTAGTGACCTGAGATTTCAACTCGCCGCCAGCGCTGCCCGCCGCCACCGAAAGGCGAACCAGCACACGCGTGGAGGCGGTTGGCACCGAGGTGCCGGGGACTTTGAGCGAATAGATCTTCTGCTTGACTTTGTTCTTGGTGTAACTGCCCCTTAGTACCGGTGTGACCTGCCGGTTTGCGGTCAGGGTGATGGCATTGTTGATGACGGTTTTCTCATCGCTGGCCGAAGACTGTTGCACATATCCCACTGCTACTATCCGCAGCGTTGTCGGCGCCAGCCCGTTGACTTGATACAAGATCTTTCCGTCGGCTGAGACCGGTGCCAAAACCAGGGACGTGGCCCAGCCGCGACGCACTTCGGCGACCGCCGCACCCGGAGACCCGCCGCCATCGGCCTTGGCAAAGCCCAAGGATCCAGTGCCGTCCTTACGGTGTGTCTGAACCGACAGCCACAGTGCGCGCACACCCGATTCGGGGATGCCGCCCAATCCGGAAACCGTCACCGTGGCGCTAGCTCCGGAAGCCGGAATCGCCGGGCCGAGTTTCTTGTCCGAGCGGACCAACGAATAGTGCGGGATTGCTTTGCTCCCGCCAGGCCCCGGCGTTGCCGTGGCCGACCCTTTCAGGTATCCCGTTGCCGTTATAGCGACCTTGATCGCTTTCGAAGTGCGAAGCCGCAGGCGGGCAGCCGAATCGACTGAGACCAGCATTGTTGAGGCTGTCGCACCTTTAGAAAACGAGATCGAGGGGGACCCTGTGGTCGGCAGACCGGGTGTTGAAATCTGGAGTTGGCCAACAGTTGAGGCCCCGCTCACAGCGACTGTCACGATCCATGAACTGGCAGACGCCGGAATGGAGCCGGGCCGCACGAGCGGCACGATCACATCCTTCGAGGCCGCAACCGACTTCCCAGCGGTGCCACCGAACACGTTGACGGCCCTGATAGGTCGCCATGCGCCAACCGAAGCTGGCGTGGTGGGGGCAAGGGAGGGCGCAACGGCCTGACTTGCCTTCTGGCCAGGTGGTGCGCCAGCTGCCGGCATACCGGCGATGACGGCTCCCCCGCTGGCAACGGCCACCGCGGATGCGAAGGCCGTGAGACTCTTGGCGAAACGACGCAAAGTTGTCCTCCCTAATTGGATTTCGTGAAATCAGGTTGGAAGGAACTATAGCTACCGGGCCCGACAACTCAGGGTGGCGCGCCGGGTTGTCCACGTGGAGATTCAGTGAGGCATCCGGGGAGGCCTGGCGTGGCGTCAGGGGACTATCAGGACCTTGCCGGTAGTAGCCCGAGATTCGAGCGCCGCCTGGGCAGCTGCGGCCTCTGCCAAGGGGAAACGCGCCCCAACTCGGACCGATAGCCGACCTTCGGCGGCCGCGGCGAACACTCGGCCAGAGCGCTCCAGCAGTTCGTCGCGACTCGCCGTGTAATCGCCCAGGGATGGGCGCGTCAGGAACAGGGAGCCATGCGCGTTTAGGTACTGCGGATCGAACGGCGCAACCGGCCCAGAAGAGGCTCCGAAGAGCACTAACGTGCCGCGTCGGCGTAGCGACCTGAGGGACGCCGCGAAGGTGTCGCGCCCAATTGAATCGAAGACGGCATCCGCCCCAAGCTCCTGCGTGCAAGCGCGGATCGCCTTCGGCAGCTCTTCTGTGACATTTCTCATGGCGCCGAGAGTGACGATGTCGGCCGGTGGGACGCCATCGTCCATGAGAAGACTGGCCTTGGCCGCGTTTCCGACCACCGCGAGGAGACGACCGCCGGCGGTTCGGATCATCTGGCCGGCGAGCAGGCCAACCCCTCCCGCTGCCGCATAGAAAGCGACCGTGTGCTCGGGTCCAACCGGAAACACGGAGCGGACCAGGTAATCCGCGGTCATCCCCTGGAGGGGCAAGGCCGCGGCAACGGCGATGTCGAGGCCTTCGGGGACGGGTAAAGCCTGATCCGCGGCTATGACAACGAGCTCCCCATACGATCCGCTGACTGACGAGGCCCACGCTACCGGCGACCCGACCCTCAGCCCACTGGCCTCGGTTGAGCCTTCGCCCGCAGCCACCACCTCACCCGCCCCTTCCGAGCCTGGGACGTGCGGGAACGACATCTTATAGAGGCCCGAACGGCGGTAGATGTCGATGAAATTGAGGCCGATGGCGGCCGGCCGGACCAGCAGTTGGCCCGGACCGGGCGTCGGATCGGGGGCTTCGACGAGGCGCAGAGACTTGGAGGCAGAACCGGGTTTGATCGCTTCGATAACTCGCACGGGCCAAAGCCTGCCACATCGGCGAGACGGGCGCAGGCCGATGTCGTAGGTTCGTGGCAGTCTTGGGGGTATGCCAACACGAGCCAAAGCCCCGCGCCACACGGTCGAGTGGAACCGCGCCGAGCCCGCTCCGATTGTGCTGGTCAGTGGGCCCGAGGAGCTGCTGGCGGAGCGAGCCGTAGCGAGGGTGGTGCGCCTCGCCAAGCAGGCGGCGCCAGAAGCCGAAGTGGTGCGAATCGACGTGGCCGGCTACCACCCAGGGTCCCTAGCGGCGGCCACGGGGCCTTCTCTATTCGCTGACGCGGCCATCGTGGTGGTGGAGGGTGCGGAAGGGGCGGGCGAGGAGTTCTTGGCGGACGCGTTGGCGTACATCGCGAACGTCGAACCGCGCGCCGTAACGGTGCTGCGCCACGCCGGTGGGGTGCGAGGAAAGAAGATGCTTGAGGCCGTTCGAGCGGCCGGATACCCCGAGGTGGTCTGTTCGGCCTTGACTCGGGATTCAGACAGGATGAGTTTCGCGACAGGCGAGTTTCGACGGCTCGAACGCCAGATCGCGGCGGATGGACTGAGGGCGTTGATCGACGCCGTGGGGGGAGATCTACGCGAGTTGGCCGCCGCCATCGACCAGTTGGCCGGCGACACCACCGGGCGGATCGGCCGAGCGGACGTGGACCGCTATTACGCCGGGCGGATCGAAACCTCGGGGTTCAAGGTTGCGGACGCCGCCATTGCGGGTGACGCGGGAACCGCTTTGACACTCGCCCGCCATGCCATGTCAACGGGGACGGACCCGGTGCAACTGGTGGCGGCGCTGGCCGCCAAGCTGCGAACCATGGCGAAGGTGGGGGGCTCACGCCGCCGCGGGCTAGACCCAGTCCGCGATCTTGGCATTGCCGCTTGGCAGGTGGACCGGGCCAAGCGCGATTTGCGATCCTGGGATGCCGAACGGCTCGGGGGGGCAATTCGGGCCGTGGCCGGGGCGGACGCTCAGGTCAAGGGCGCTGGGCGCGACCCCAAATTCGCGGCCGAACGGGCGATTATGGCCGTTGCTCGGGCCGCGCACGGAGATGCGGCGGACCCGGAATAGCGTTTGTGAGGAGGGGCTGTATTACTTGGGGGATGGCGAGGCAGAGGCGTCCACGAGGGCGGCCACCTGCTTCGCCAAGGCCGACTTGCGGTTGGCGGCCTGGTTGCGGTGGATGACACCCTTGCTGACGGCCTTGTCGAGCTTTCGGCTCGCCACGCGCAGGGCGTCAAAGGCGGTGGCTTTGTCTCCGGCCGCGATGGCGGCGCGCACACGGCGGACATAAGTCCGCAACTCCGACTTGACGGCCTTGTTCCGCATGCGCGCCTTCTCGTTGGTGCGGATGCGCTTGATCTGTGACTTGATGTTTGCCACTGGCAGTGTTTCCTTGCGTGTCGCCGGGCGCGCATTCAAGCACCCGTGGGGTCTGTGGTCAGTCAGCGAGTGTGGCCCCCCGCCAGCAGACGAACCGCAGCGAGGAGGCGGTGGTTCGCGGACCGGGCCGCAAACACACAAGGAACCATGCTATCAGTTCGCCTGTGGGGCCTCGCTTCCCCCTGGTGAGGTTGTAGACGGTGGCCACGTCCAGTGTGGCGCTCAGCGAGGTAACAGTAACCCCCGTGCCGGTTTGGGTGTGTAGTTGCCCCCCGGCCTCTAGGTCGCCGGCCGCTACCCAGTCCCCGTCCACCCAGAACGGGCGCACAGCGGTGATGGTGATGTCTCCCGCAGTCGTGGACACTACAAGTGTGGGTCCCT
>JAIRXV010000392.1 GCA_031268115.1 Bifidobacteriaceae bacterium | reverse complement strand
GTCCCACACACCACGGGCAGCAGGCCAGCTTGAGTCAGCCGTTCCACCAACCGCCGGTACTTGGGCAGCATGCCCGCGTGGTGGACGCCGATCCCGTTGCGCAGCAGTTTCGACAGGGTCCCGCCAAATCCCGGCCCGAACTTGAAATCCCCCAACGCCCGTGCAATCGCATCCTTGTGTTCCCGGCCGACGATGGCGGTACTCAACAATTCCTGTGCGGTCGCCACCGCCGCGGCCTGGGTGAAATGGACCACGTAGGCGGGGGCGCGGTGCGTGGAGGTGAGTTCGCGCAGGAGTTCCCCGAGAGGCTGGATCGAGTAGGCGTACGTCAGCGGCACGGGCCGAGCAACCGATGCGATCGTGGAGACCGGCCGACCCGTGCGGCGGCGCAGATCCTCCTCGAAGAAGGCAACATCCCCAAGGGTGGCGCTCATGAGGACAAACTGGGCGGACGTCATCGTCAGCAAAGGCACTTGCCACGCCCAGCCGCGGTCGGGTTCGGCATAGAAATGGAACTCATCCATAACAACCTGGCCGATGCCGGTGGCGTCGCCGTGCCGCAGCGCCATGTTGGCGAGGATTTCGGCCGTGCACGCCACGATGAGCGCGTCCGGGTTGATGGCGATGTCGCCGGTCATCATGCCAACGGCTTCGGCGCCGAAGATATCGACCAAGTCGAAGAACTTCTCACTGACCAGGGCCTTGATGGGAGCCGTGTAGAAGGAACGCTGACCGCGAGCCAGCGCCGCCATGTGGGCGCCAACAGCGACCAGCGATTTGCCGGAGCCGGTGGGCGTGGCGAGGATCACGTGCTCCCCGGAGGCGACCGCGATCTCCGCCTCGGCCTGCGCGGGGTAAAGCTCAAGGCCGCGCGCGGCGGCCCAATCTTCGAAGGCGTCGAAAAGCGCGTCTGGGTCCGCCGAAGCGGGAATCGGTGCAGGCGCCACGAGGTACCACTCTATGGGGTGGGGCGCGGGTTTCGAGGGCCCCTTCTTCAACGGCGGCACGGCCCCGTCAGCCGGCGCGCCTGCCTCGGGTCTGGATTCTGGCCCATTCGTCGCGCAGACCGACCGTACGGTGGAAGACCATGGGTTCTCGCGGGTCTGCGGCGAAGTATCCTAAGCGCTCAAATTGAACTACCTCGCCTGGCGCGGTGTCGGCGAGGATTGGCTCGCATTGAGCGCCCGGGATCAACTCGCGGGACGCGGGGTTCAGATCGTCAAGAGGATTGCCGGTGCGCTCCCCGGGGTTGTCGGCCGCGAACAGATGATCGTACAAGGCGACCAGGGCGGGGACGGCGTGGTCGGCGCTCACCCAGTGCATCGTGGACTTGACTTTGCGGCCATCGGGCGCGCTGCCGCCGCGAGTGGCGGGATCGTAGGTGGCGCGGACCTCGATCACGCGGCCCTCCTTGTCCTTCGCAACCCCGGTGGCGGTCACTAGATAGGCGCCGCGCAGCCGGACCTCCCGGCCTGGAGAAAGGCGAAAGAACTTCGGCGGCGGTGTCTCAGCGAAATCGTCCGTCTCTATGTAGAGGACACCGGAAAATGGGACCTGGCGAACGCCATCGTCGGGGTTCTCGGGATTGTTGGCGATGCCGAACCACTCCACAAGCGAAGTGCCATCGTCGTCCTTAGGCCAATTTTCTATGACTAGTTTCACGGGCCGGAGAACAGCCATGCGGCGCTGCGCCACCCGATTCAACTCCGTGCGGACATGGCTTTCCAATTCTTCGATGGAATGGCGCGAATTAGTCTTCGTGACGCCGATGGCGGCGCAAAAGGATCGAATAGCGGCCGGCGGGTATCCCCGCCGGCGCAGACCACGTAGCGTGGGCAGACGTGGATCGTCCCAACCGTCCACGGTGCCCTCTGCCACCAATTGGGCCAGGCGCCGTTTGGAGGTTACGGTGTGTGTCAGTTCGAGGCGGGCAAATTCGTATTGCCGGGGCTGGTCATATGGCAGGTCGAGGTGATCTAGATACCAATCGTATAGTGGGCGGTGGTCCACGAACTCCAACGTACACATGGAATAGGTGACACCTTCCAGCGCGTCCGATTGCCCGTGCGCCCAATCGTAGGTTGGGTAGATGCACCAGGTATCGCCGGTGCGGAAGTGGTGGCCGCGGCGTATGCGATACATGATCGGATCGCGAAGTTGCATATTGTCCGATTGCATATCGATCTTGGCGCGCAACACCTTTGATCCGTCGCTAAACTCCCCGGCGCGCATGCGACGGAAAAGGTCGAGGGATTGTGCTGGCGGACGGTCCCGGTGTGGGCTTTCGATGCCCGGTTGACCAAAGCCACCGCGCTGGGCTGAGATAGTCTCAGCGTCCTGTTCATCGACATAGGCTAAACCCTTGGCCACCAGGGACTCTGCCCAAGCGTAGAGTGCCTCAAAATAGTCCGACGCATGTAGCGGCGTGCCTGGGTCGAAGCCTAGCCAGGCGATATCGGTGAGGATCGACTCGACGAACTCGGCCTCCTCAGTGTCGGGGTTGGTGTCATCGAAACGAACGTTGCAGGTGCCGCCGAATCGTCCGGCTATGCCAAAATCGGCCGCGATTGCCTTGGCGTGGCCAATGTGCAGGTAGCCGTTTGGTTCAGGGGGGAACCGGGTTTGGACTCGGCCGCCGAAGGTGCCAGTGGCGATGTCGTCGCGAACCACATCGGCAATGAAATCGCCAGCGGAAGAAGGAGAACTTAGCGGCTCAGTCACGGCGATGAACGTACCACGGGCGCGCCCGCTCGCCGAGAGGCCCAGCGGCAAGGCCGATGATGAAGTAGCATCAGATGCGTGCGCACTACCTTGTCTATTGACGACGATGTTCTCCAGGCCGCGAAGGAGCTGGCCGACAGGAAGGGCAAGACTGCGGGACAAATGCTCTCGGACCTGGCTCGTCACGCGCTGACCGGGGCGACATCCGATTCGTTGGGTAGCCGTCCAGACGCGCTCGATGAAGAGGTTGAACGCGTCTTCGGCATCCG
>JAIRXV010000326.1 GCA_031268115.1 Bifidobacteriaceae bacterium | reverse complement strand
TTGGGTCAGAAAACGACTTAGGAGGGAAAGTCAGGCTAGGGGGCCGTGAGCTCATCGGCGAGGTCCTGGGATTTGTTGGCGATTCGCGTAACGGAACCGTTCGGGACGTACCACAGGACGCCATCGTCGTCCTTCACAGTGGTTACGCGCAGCGAGACGTTGACCACCCGGCCTGTTGCTGGCCCGATGTCGATCACATCCCCAATGCCGTACTGGTCTTCCACAATCATGAACAGGCCAGCGATCATGTCCTTGATCATGGTCTGCGCGCCCAGGCCGAGGCCGACACCGAGCACGCCAATCGAGGTGACTAGCACCGCGACGTTGACGCCGAGCCGCTCCAACACGAGCGCGCACGCGACGACCCAGACCACCACGGTCACAATCGACGTCAAGACCGAGCGGGCGGTGCGGGCACGGGCCTCGCGGCGCTCGGCGGCATAAGCGGGATCGGCTGCCGTTCCCGTTGCGGCACTCGCCTTGCCGTGCAGCTTAGATGCGCCAGACACGATCCTCCCGGTTACCCTGTTGACCACGGCTCGTCCGATCGCGGCCACCACCACCGCACCGATCAGGATCAGCACAATCTGCAACGGCTTTTCGACGAGCCACTGGGCCCAGCCCGGCCAAGACTCGGTGAAACTGGGTGCGGCTGAATAGGTGGAAATGTACATAGCCCCTCCGTTCGGTTGATCCAGGGCGGTGTAGCGGAAAACACCGCCTTAGATGTTAGCTGCCGCGTTTCAGCAGGTCAAAGCTACGCTCTTCCCCGCTGACGCGGTCGGACGCCGGTTCTTCACCGGCGCCCTAGGTGTTGCGTTCCAACTGCTCAGCGCTTCGCACTGAGCCGGCCGACGCAGTTGGAGGCCGCGTCATCGGCCGCCTCCTGGGGCGCCTGCCGAAGAAGGCCGCCCGGCGATGCCAACGGCCGCAATTCAACTGGCCAGAGCATCCCACTGGTCAGCAGAACGCCGTCGAGTGTCGCTTCCAGGCGGCGCCCTCGTCAGGCATCACCACGGTAGACCCTTTGCACCTTGGCGCCGTGGGTCGATAGTGGCAATATTCGAAGGGTGACTCCAACCCTGTCTCCCACCCTGCAGCGCCTGGCCGAGGCCTATGGCATCCAAACCTTCTTCTACGACGTGGGGGGCACCAAACGCCACGTCGCCCGCACGACTGTCGTGGCCCTCCTCGCCGCCTTCGACGTCGATGCCTCAACGCCCGCCGCGGCCGCTCGGGCGCTCGCGGCGGCCGATCAGCGCGAGTGGCGCAGCATCCTGCCGCCCAGCGTGGTTGTGCGCTCCGGCACCGCAGTGGACATGCCGGTCTGCGTCCCCGAATCGGCCGCCGGAACCCTCCAGGCCTGGCTCGAACTGGACGACGACCCGGCCTTGGACGGTACGGGCGGTCAATGGCAGTTGACTCGCCGCGATGGCGATGAGCCAACTCGCGTCATCGACGGCGAGACGATTGTCCGCCTGACATTCTCGATTCCGGCCGGTGTGCCGTTGGGCTGGCACACCATCCACGCAAGGGGCACCGATGGCACCACGGCTCGTGCGGCCCTGGTGGTGGTGCCGGATCGCCTTCAACTTTCCGCGTCGTTGTCCGCGCGCCGCGCCTGGGGGTTGATGGTGCAGATCTATGCCGGGCGATCGCGGCGCTCTTGGGGAATTGGCGACTTCTTAGATCTGGCGGAACTATCGTGGGTTGCCGGTCACGAGCGCGGAGCGGATTTTGTGCTGACCAACCCGGTTCACGCCGCCGAGGCGGTGCCTCCGTTGACTCCTTCGCCCTACCTGCCCTCCGCCAGGGCTTTCATCAACCCGTTATACATCCGCCCCGAGGCCATCGAAGAGTTCGCCTACGCGCACGATGACGTTCGCGACACGGTTCGCGGACTCGCCCTCGAAGCCGCCAAGGACAACACCGATCCGGCGGTGCTAGACCGCGATCGGGTGTGGCCGGCGAAGTCCAAAGCCTTGGAAGCGATCTTCGCGTTGCCGAGGTCCGCGGCCCGCGAGTCTCAGTTCAAGGCGTTTCGCGAGGTCGGGGGGCGAGGACTGACACTGTTCGCGCTGTGGTGCGCCCTGCAGGAAGCGGGTAGCCCGCCCAACGGCGGGGCCATCGCGGCGAACTCACCGGAGGTCGATGCCCTGGCCGACGAGCATTCGGAGCGTGTGGCCTACTACTCCTGGTTGCAATGGATCGCGGATTCTCAACTGGCCGCGGCCCAGCGCCGGGCCAAAGAATCGGGGATGCGGATCGGTCTCATGTCGGACCTGGCGGTGGGTGTCCACGCGGAGGGTGCCGACGCTTGGACCCTCGCAAATGTGCTTGCCGGAGGCGTCACGGTTGGCGCCCCGCCGGACTCCTTCAACCAGCAGGGCCAAGACTGGTCGCAGCCGCCGTGGCGGCCGGACGCACTTGCGGCCGCCGGCTACGCGCCTTATCGCACGATGATCAGGGCCGTCCTGCGCCACGCCGGAGCGATTCGCGTGGACCACATCCTCGGCTTGTTCCGTCTGTGGTGGATTCCGGCCGGGCTCGGCCCGCAGCAAGGGGCCTACGTGACCTTCGACCATGAGGCGATGATCGGTATCCTCGCCCTGGAGGCCTACCGCGCCGGCGCCCTCGTGGTGGGCGAAGACTTGGGTGTCGCGGAGCCATGGGTTCACGGCTATCTGTCGGAGCGGGGGATGCTGGGCAGTTGCGTCTTGTGGTTCGAGAAACTGGACGATGGCGTCACGCCCCGCCCCCCTGAGTGGTACCGCCGCCTCGCGATGAGTACCGTCACCACACACGATCTACCGCCATCGGCGGCCTACCTGTCTGGCCAGCACGTGGACTTGCGGGCGTCACTGGGGGTGCTGGGCCGGGCCGTCGAGGAAGAGCGTTTGGCGGCGGCCGCCGAACGCGATGCGATGCTAACCCTACTCGGCTCGCTCGGGTTGGTGCCGCGCGGCGAGCCGGAGCCCCCTACGGCCCAGATCGTGCTCGCGTTGCACCGGTTCTTGCTCGCCACTCCATCTGTTCTGATCGGGGTGTCGCTGCCGGACGCGGTGGGTGAGACCCGGGCCGAGAATATGCCGGGCACGGACGCGGAGTACCCCAACTGGAAGGTCCCGTTGGCGGACGGCTCCGGACTGCCCGTCCTACTCGACGATCTGGGATCCAACCCCACTTTCCTCGCGGTGACCGCGGCCGTGTCAGGACGGTGATCGGGCCCAGAAACCCCACGCGTAGTAGAGGAAAGCACCTTCAGGGCGGGCGTCTGCGGCCGGCGACCCATGCTCACCCCGGCCCCTTTGCTCTTCAGCGGGTGGCCCGGTCGAACGCTTGGGCCGCCAGCGAACGGGCCGCTCCCGCGCGGGCCTCGACTACCAATCGGCGCAGAGCGGGGGTTCGGTCCCCAAGTCCTTCGAGCCATGCGTCGGTCAGGCCCAACAGATCGATTCCCGGGTGGCCCGCGAGCTGCGCCGGATACAGTCCCTCGACTACGTTGCTGGCCATTTCGTATGAGCGCGCCGCCCATGTTTCTTCGAGCAACGCGAAATACGGCACCGCGTAGCCTGCCACCAGCCCCGGGTCCAGTACGTCCGCGAACCCCGCGATGGTGGCCCCCTGCAGTTCGTTGGCCAGCGAATAGTTGGCGGTGGCCTGCTCCCACGCTTCGGCTTTGGCCGCGGCGGTCGGGACTGTGGCACGCAAACGTGCGGCCCACGATTGGCCGGCCGCGGAACGATCTGCCGCCAGCGCTGCGCCGATCCGTTCGTCTCCGGCCAGCCCGGCCCGGACCAGGACATCGAGCAGCGCCCAGCCCAGGTCGGTGTCGATGGGTCGCCCTGGCAGCGGCGCGTGGCCGGCGAGGATCGCCTCGACCCGCGCCAATTGTTCGGTTGTACGAGCGTGGCCCGCGAAGGCCCGCAACAGGTGCAATTGCCGATCCGAGCCGGCCGGCGCCGCATCGAGCAACACCTCCAGCCGTTCCGCTGCGGCGCCCGTCAACGCCTCGCGGTCTTCTGGAGCCACATAGAACGCCAACGCCGTGGCCAGCGTGGCCAGCACTGTCCGCAGCGTGGACGATGACGTTTCCCGCCCCAGCCAGCGTGTCGCCGTTTCGACCCAATCGCGGGCCGATGCCTCGGCGTCCCTCGTTTGATCCCACAGGCTGCCCCAGACCACCGCACGGGCCAGCGGATCGGCGATTTCGCCGACGTGGCCGATGGCGTAGGCCAGGGAGTCGGCGTCCAGCCGCAGTTTCGCGTACCCCAGGTCGCCATCGTTGGGCAGGATCAGCCCCGGGTGGGTCCGCCCAACGGCGAACCCGATCTCGGTGTTTTCTCCGACGATTGAGAGTTCCCCACCCCAAAGGCGCGTCGTGGTTCCGTGCGGACCGGGCCCGTAGCCCCCAGCGGCCACGCGTTGAGGACGCAGCTGGGGGTGAGTTGCGGGCGCGGTTTGGGTGAGCGATGCGGCCAGGATTGTGCCGGCACTGTCGGTGTCTAGGGCGGTGCGCAGCGTGTTGACGCCGGCCGTGGTCAACCACGCCTGCGCCCACGTCCCCAAGTCGCGGCCCGACGCAGTTTCAAGCTCCGTCAGAAGATCGACCAATTCAGCGT
>JAIRXV010000323.1 GCA_031268115.1 Bifidobacteriaceae bacterium | reverse complement strand
ACGGACTTTGACATGGCAATCCTCTCAAGAATGTTGTTTTACCAGCGGTGATGAACTAGGGGACGAATGGTTGAATCGTAGATTTCCTCAAACTCGCTCAGCGTGGCACTAGAAAGATTCGCCAGCATCGCAGCGGTCGCGTTGGAGCGGGCTTGGCGGGGCGAGGACGCGCCGGGGATCGCGGTGGTCACCCCAGGTTGGTCCAGGATCCATCGCAGTGCCACCTGCGCCGTGGAGGGTGCGTCCGGCATTTCGCGGACGATGGCGGCCACCCGGTTTGCCGCATCCAGTCCGACTTCGTAGGGGACGCCAGAGAACGTCTCCCCGTGGTCGAACGCATCGCCCGAACGGTTGTATGTGCGATGGTCGGTGGGGGCGAATACCGTGTCCTTGGTGAACTTGCCGGACAGCAAACCGGAGGCCAATGGCACGCGCGCAATGATTCCGACGTTCGCGGCCGCAGCCGCCGGCAACACACGCTCAAGCGGTTTGCGGCGCAGAATGTTCAAGATGATCTGCACAGATACCACACCAGGATGGGCGATGGCGGTCAGCGCCTCCTCCACCGTCTCCACCGAGACGCCATAGTGGGCTATTACGCCGTCGGCTTGGATGGCGTCCAACGCGTCGAATGCCTCGTTGTGGGAATAAACGGATGTGGGCGGGCAGTGGAGTTGGACCACTGGAATGGTGTCCAGGCCCAAGTTGGCCCGGGAACGGTCCAGCCAGGTGCGGAAGTTCGCCTCGTTGTACGCGGCGGCAACATGGGGATCCGCGCGGCGGCCCATCTTGGTCAAGACCGTAACGCCGGCCGCCTCAGGCCCACCCCGATCGCGCAGGAATTGCCCTATCAGGGTCTCGCTGCGGCCGTCGCCGTAAACGTCCGCCGTGTCGAATAAGGTGATGCCGGCATCGGCGGCGGTCGCCAAAATGTCCAGGGCCTCAGTTTCGGTTCGCTCCCCCCAGTCGGGTCCTAGCTGCCAGGTCCCCAACCCGATCACGGAGACGTCGAGGCCGCTCTTGCCTAAGGTGCGTTGTTCCATGGGGCACCACGGTAGTCCCCTACGGCGGTGTGGGAAGGGCCTCGTCGCTAAGAATGGCGGTGGTGGCGGCGCGGATCACGTTGGGGTCGATCAGGACGCGGAAGTGGCCCAGGCCGTCAGTCGCGACAAAACGGGAGCCCGGCCAGTTTGCTTCGATGTCAACCGAGGTCTGAAACGGCACTTGTTTGTCCTGGCGGTCGTGGACAATCAACGGCGCTGGCAGCGGCGCTTGACCACCCATAGCAGTGACATCCAGGTCCGCGATTCGCCGGCCCCAGCCTTCAATGTCGCGAATCATCAGGTCGCAAGTGCGTGCCCGGAAGCCCAGACTGCGCCCGAATCTCACAGCCAGCTCGCGCATGTCGGCGTTCGGGGAAATCAGCGCGAGCCGCTCGGTGGTTAGGCCACCTTCAAGGATTGTGCGGGCCGTTACACCACAACCCAAAGAATGGGCGATGACGCCCCGAGCCGGCCCGAAGAACTCCGCCACTGCTTTCAGCGACTCGATCATTTCTCCGCCCGAACTGTAACCCGGACCGTGTACGCCAGGTTCGGAATCCCCATGCGACAGTGCGTCGAACGAAACCACCCGAAGGCCGGCCTCTACCAGCGGCGGCGCAAACCCGGCTACGTGTCCGCGCCAACCACCCCACCCATGCACCAGGTAGACCACGGGAGCGCCGTCAGCTCCCCACCATTCGACGGTGACCCGCCCCAAGGTGCCCACTCGTGGGCGCTCGATCACGCCGGGGTTCGGTCGGTTGTCCTTCCGACGGGCATCCGCGGACGGGGGCACGCGGCACCAGAGGCGCGCGGCAGCGCGAGCGGCCAGTTTGGGTGTGAGGTAACCACCGCCGATGAACCCTGCCCGGATGACCGCCTTCGTGAACGGTCCGGGGTGGCGCGCCCCGGGCGGGCGGGTGTGCCGGCGGATCGGAAAAGGGGCCCGCGGGGCGAGTTGGGATGAAGTCTGGTTGGGGTCATCGCCGCGCCCACGGGTTGGGGAGGGCGCGGATGGGCCAGGGTCGGCAGCAGTCACCGGCACAATCTAATACGAGGGCAGCCCGGATGGCCGTTTCGAGGCCACCGCCTGTCGGTTCAAGCGCTCGTTCCCGGCAATCGGCCAGCTTTCGCCGGCCTCCTCATGAAGCGTCTCCTGGGACCGTCGAGTCGCGCGCCCCTCTCCAAGCACCACCTGGGCTAGCGCGGTCAATTGACTCGACCCTGGGCGGTAATAGTCGCTGTGGCCCGCACCAGGATCGGTGGGTAGGCGCACTGCCCCGAATTGTGTTGCCGCTGGGTTGGGGCCAAACCCTCCGCCCACCGCGTCGAGCGCACCCACCAGACGTATCGGATCGCCGTCGCCAAGGGCCGCGAACACGTCCGCGTCTGTCGGCAAGTCGCTGGCGTGTTTGTAGGTGACTCCGGGGCTACCCAGCAGAACCACTGCGTCCGGATCGGCTCCTACCAGCGCCGATGCGCATACGAGTGTCCCAAACGAGTGGCACGCCCAGGTCACTCTTGCGGCCGGGAAGCTGTGTTCCAGCTCGCGTTGCAGGGCGGCCAGGTTGGCCGCTGCGACGGGAATCGCCGTTGATTCGAGCGCTTCAACGTTGGCCGATGGCGGCACATATCCGAGCCAGGCAATCACCGCCACGTGCGGGTCTGGATGTGCCGCGCTTTCCGTTGCGGCATCGAGGAGGTTCTTGGCCATGGCGGGCAAGGTGCCTGGCTGGACTGTGACGGCATCGGCGGAGGTTGGGGCGGTGGGTGTGGGGTCGGAGGTTGGGGCGGTGGGTTCGGAGTGGTCGAACTCGCTGGCCCGATGCCCGACACCGGGTACAACGACCGCGATCCGTGTGGCCTGCGCGAGGTTACCGGTCGCGGTGACTCGCAG
>JAIRXV010000313.1 GCA_031268115.1 Bifidobacteriaceae bacterium | reverse complement strand
CAGCGCATGGGTCTGGGCTACCTTTCCCGAGCCGCCGACGCGGTAAACACGGGACTGACGCAGATGACCGGGGCGACATCGCCGCGTTTGCAGTTGGAGCTACTGGCCGCCCGCATGCTCGCCACTGCTGCCAGCGTGACCGGCGCGGCAGGGGCGACCAGCGCGACCGGCGCGACCGGCGCGGCAAGGGCGGCCACTGCGCCTGGGACGGGCGAGGCCCAGGCTTCTTCGGCCTTGGCCCCGCAACCGGCCAGCGCGGCCGGGATTCGTCCCTTAGAGCGCGGGCCGGCGCCGGTGGCGGGGGGCTTGAACGAGAGTAAACAGGCTACGCCTCAGGCGGGCGGCGAGGTCTTACGCGATCCCAGCGCACCGGGCGGTTGGCCTACTCCCGGCGCGGCCGTCCCTGGCCAGTTACCCAACACGGGTTTGGCGGGCGGCGAGATTCGGCCCGGCGCCAAGCCGTCGAGCGGTAGCGCTGCTAGCCACCCGGGGCCATTGACCAGTAATGCGAGC
This sequence comes from Bifidobacteriaceae bacterium, assembly GCA_031268115.1. Taxonomy (GTDB): domain Bacteria; phylum Actinomycetota; class Actinomycetes; order Actinomycetales; family WQXJ01; genus JAIRRT01. The sequence continues at coordinate 16,114 of JAIRXV010000313.1, read as the reverse complement.
GCTGGAGCTGGGGTGCGGCTCCCTGCCTCCCATGCGCCCAGCGGCCCGGCCGCGCCGGGCTCCCCCCCGGCCAATCCGGAGGCGCTCACCGCCGCCTGGCCCAAGATCCTGGCCCGGCTCCGTGGACCGATTGCCGCGATCATGCGAAATAACGCGACACTTCATCACGCCGAGACCGGCGCCTTGGTGTTCTCGTTCGATACGGCAGGTCCGTTGGAGTTCTTCCGGCGTGGCCATTCACAAGAACGCCTGGCGGAGGCAGCGACCGACATCCTTGGCCAGACCGTACGGTGGGTGGGAATGGTCGGATCGAACGGAAACCCATCCGCCTCACCAGCGCCAACGCGCGCCGGGAGTCCGGCCGCCCCGGCCGCGCACTCGCCGGTGAATCGCGGTGGCGAGCCGAGCGGGCCCGATTCTGCCCGCGCATCGGGCGCTCAGGTAAGCGCGGGCCCGCCTCAAGGGGTCGGCTGGGGACAGGCGAACGCGTCATCTGACAGTCGCTTGGTTCCTGGGGAAACACCGTCTACGCCGATTACGGGGCGCCGCCCGGCGGGCGTCGGTGGGCCACCGGCTTGGCAGTCTCAGGGGGGTTCACCGAATTCGGGGGACCCCCAAGCGGCAGGAACGGCAAGCTATCGGGCGTCCGCTGACAGCGGGGTAGCTGGTGGAGGAGGAACCGACGGAAGGGGACCTGGAGGAGCGTCCGCTGACAAAATGTCCCCTGGTGGAGGAGGAACCAACGGAAGGGGCACCGACAGAGCGTCGGCCGACGGAGGGGGACCCGACATAAGCGGTACTGACGGAAGGGGAACCGACGGAGGGGGACCCGACGTAAGCGGTACTGACGTAAGCGGTACTGATGTAATGGGAACCGACCGAGGGGGAGCTGGAGGAGGGGCGAAGGGGACTGGCGCTTCGGGCGGCCGTGTTTCCGGCGCACCCATCCGGGCGGACGGCGGACCGGGTGCTTCGGGCGGCTTTCCGGTCGGATCCTCGACCGAGGGTCGGCCTGTCGTTTCCGGCGACCCCTTGCCCAACGTCCAGGCAGATGTCCGGCCGGGCGCCCCTAGCGAACTTGCACCGGCCTCTCAGGGGGGATCCGCGGCCGCCGTAACGCCCGGCCGTGGCGGATCTCCGGCGCTGAGGGGCGGGGCGGAGGCCTGGAGTGTCCCAGGCACACCATTCGGCGATCCCCCGCCGGACCCGCAGACCGATGGCGAACCCGATTTCGAACTGCCATCGCCGGATGACCCGGATGCGGAGAAGGCCGGCCTGATCGGCGCTCCTCTCATCCTCCAGGAGTTGGGGGGTGAAGTCATCAGCGAAACCACGAACCCCGGGGAGCACACGGGCGCTTGAACTTTGCGCGAGGCCGGTTAGCAGCCCAGGGCATGAGTGTCGCAGGGCCAATCGCAAGTGCGCCGAACGCAAGTGCTCCAACCAGACCGCTTTCGGCCCGGCCCCGCGCGATCCCTGCGGCGGTCGGTTAGGTTATCTGGGTGTACTCCGGCGCCGTCCAAGACCTCATCGACCAACTGGGCAGGCTGCCCGGCATCGGGCCTAAGAGTGCCCAGCGGCTCGCGTTCCACATCCTGACCGAGCCGCAGCGCGACGTCGATGCGCTGGTAGAGGCACTGCAAGAAATCAAGCGGCGGGTCCACTTTTGCGCTCAATGCGGCAACATAGCCGAAGAGGACTTGTGTGCGATCTGCTCCGATGCCCGACGCCTCCCCACGGCCATTTGCGTGGTCGAGGAGCCCAAGGACATCGTCGCGATCGAGCGGACCCGTGAGTTCCGGGGCCTTTACCACGTCTTGGGAGGAGCAATCGATCCAATCGCTGGGGTGGGGCCGGGCGACCTGCGAATTCGTGAACTATTTGTCAGGCTTGCGGGGGGTCGGGTCACCGAAGTGATCCTTGCCACGGACCCAAACGTCGAAGGTGAGGCGACCGCCGCCTACCTTGCCCGGCAGCTTGCCGCACTCGATCTTCGAGTATCTCGACTCGCATCGGGCCTGCCGGTAGGCGGCGATCTCGAATATGCGGACGAGGTGACCTTGGGAAGGGCCTTCGAAGGCCGGCGCATCATGGAGTAGCCTCGTAACCGACCCGCTCGGGGGGACACCGGGCGAACGCCAAGAAGAAGGGCACCGGGGCCATGACGACCGAGAAGAGAGCCGACGCGATGCTAGCGGATGCGAGACTCTTAGAGCACGCGTTCCGCAACTGCTTGGACTTGTACACCGAGGTGGCGTCCGGAACGGGCGCCGAATCGACCCTTTCGCTCTTGGCCTATGCGACCTCCGATGCGTGTACGGCGGCCGCCCGCCTGTCCGCCATCGTCGACTTCCCGGTGCCGGAGGGCCCGCTTAGCCCGATGACCTTCGACTTGGACGCGATGCGGCGGGGTTTGGCCAACGCTTTGCAGGGCATCGATTCCTACTACGAGGTGGATATGCCGCGCGGCGATCCGGACGATCCGGTCAAGGCGCCGGAGATAGTCGAGGCCTCGCTGACCGACGACATTTTGACCGCTGTCAGCGCCATGGAGACGGGCCTGCAATTCCTTGACGATGGCCGTCCGGCCGAAGCGATCTGGTGGTGGCAATACTCGTGCCTGTCGAGTTGGGGTGAGCGTGTCACCGCCGCCCTGCATGTTGTCCAAACCCTGCTCGCTCAGGCCCGCGCAACGGCCTGAGACTTCTGAAGGTTTGCGCCGGCTAGGACCATGCCGGATCCCGGTCGGAGCAAGGGTCGGCGCCGATGTCGGTGCCCCCCACTACAATCGGTGCAGCTTGCGAGACAGCTGTCTCGTGGGCACGTCCATCCATCCGTTCCCTATCGGGAAGGTGATCCTTCGTGAGCCTTGTGGTGCAGAAGTATGGCGGTTCGTCCGTGGCCGATGCCGTCAGCGTCAAGCGAGTGGCGCGCCGCATCGCTTCGTACCGCCGGGCCAATCACGAGGTTGTGGTCGTGGTGTCCGCGATGGGCGACACCACAGATGACCTGATCGATTTGGCCGAGCGCGTCACGCCTAGCCCGCCGGCCCGCGAACTGGATATGTTGCTAACTGCCGGAGAGCGCATCTCTATGGCTCTCTTGGCCATGGCAATCAACGATCTCGGCTTGGAGGCCCGCAGCTTCACGGGATCGCAGGCCGGCGTCATCACGGATTCAACGCACGGCCGGGCCCGCATTATCGACATCACTCCTGGACGTATCCGCTCCGCGCTCGATGACGGCGCGATCGCTATCGTCGCCGGTTTCCAGGGAGTTTCACAGACCACGAAGGACATCACCACGCTCGGTCGGGGTGGCTCTGACACCACCGCAGTGGCTTTGGCCGCCGCCCTCGACGGCGATGTTTGTGAGATTTACACCGATGTCGATGGTGTATTCACGGCGGATCCGCGGATTGTCCCGGTGGCTCGACAAGTTCCGGTGATCACTCCCGAAGAAATGCTGGAAATGGCCGCATCGGGCGCCAAGATCCTTCACCTGCGCTGCGTCGAATACGCTCGCCGCTACGGTGTTCCGCTACACGTCAGATCTAGTTTTTCCACCAACATGGGGACGGTGGTCGCGGAGGCGAGCACCCGTTCCTTTCCCATCTCGCCCACCGAAATGTATGTCCCGCCACCCACTCGCCCGGAGGTACCAGTCGTGGAGTTAGAAGCCAGTTTGGAGGCGCCGCTGATTACGGGTGTCGTCCATGATCGCAGTCAAGCCAAGATCACCGTGACCGGCGTCCCAGATGTGCCCGGTAAGGCCGCCGCAGTTTTCGAGACTGTCGCGAAGGTCGGGTCGAACATCGACATGATCGTCCAGAATGTGTCAATCCCGGCCGCTGGACAGACCGATATCTCTTTCACTCTGCCGGTGGGCGATGTGGCCGCTACCGTGGCCGCTTTGGAGGCGGCGAAGTCGAGCCTTGGTTTCCAAGAGTTGTTCGCGGACGATCAGATTGGCAAGCTCTCCTTGGTCGGAGCGGGAATGCGTTCCCACCCGGGTGTTTCGGCCAGACTGTTTTCCGCCTTGTCCGGGGCGGGTATCAACATTGAGATGATCTCGACTTCGGAGATTCGTATTTCCGTGGTCACTCGCGCCGATGTCCTGGACGATGCCGTCCGGGCCGTTCACAGCGCATTCGACCTTGACAGCGCCGAAGGCAACGCCATCGTGTACGGAGGGAGCGGACGATGAGCCAAGAGTTCAACGTCGCCGTGGTTGGGGCGACGGGCCAAGTGGGCGGCGTGATGCGCCGCATTCTTGAGCAGCGAGGGTTTCCTGTGGGGGGCTTGCGGTTCTTCGCCTCGGCCCGCTCGGCCGGGTTATCCCTCTCGTTCGGGGATCGCGAGATAGTTGTCGAAGATGTCGAAACCGCCGATCCTTCGGGCGTCGATATCGCCCTATTCTCTGCCGGTGCGGGTGCCAGCAGCGTCTATGCGCCGCGATTCGCGGCCGCTGGGGCCGTGGTCATCGACAACTCTTCGGCCTGGCGGTCCGACCCGCAGGTGCCGTTGATTGTTGCGGAAGTCAACGGACATGAGGTGGCGGATCTGCCTAAGGGAATCATCGCCAACCCGAACTGCACCACGATGGCGGCCATGCCAGCGCTCGGACCCTTGCACCGCGAGTCGAATCTCCGGCGCATGACCGTGGCCACCTACCAGGCGGTTTCGGGTGCGGGTCTTCGGGGTACCGCAGAACTCGTCGCCCAAGCTCGGGCAGCTGAGTCTCAAGACATCGCGGCGTTGGCCCATAACGGTTCCGCTGTGGTGTTCCCCACGCCCGATGTCTTCGCGAAGACCATAGCTTTCAACTTCTTGCCCGAGGCCGGGTCGCTGTTGGCGGATGGTTCCGGCGAGACCTCGGAGGAGGCCAAACTCCGAAACGAGTCGCGGCGAATCCTGGGCATTCCCGACTTGGCGGTGTCCGGCACATGCGTCCGAGTGCCCGTTTTCACAGGCCACGGCGTTGCGGTCAACGCCGAGTTCGCCTCGACGCTCTCGCCGGCCCGGGCGCTCGAATTGCTTGCCGCCGCGCCGGGCGTGCGCTTGGTCGATATCCCGACCCCCCTGGAGGCGGCGGGCGCCGATCCAATCCTGGTGGGGCGGGTCCGGGAGGATTTCTCGATACCAGATGGCAAGGGTCTGGCACTTTTCTGCGTGGGCGATAACCTCCGTAAGGGGGCAGCTCTCAACGCCGTCCAAGTGGCTGAACTCGTCGCGGCACGGTGAGCCGGCGCGCCCAGCACCAGAGGCGGCGTTGGCGAGCGCCGCCTCTGGTAATCCGCGTTTCGGCCGGTCAGAGCTTCGCTCTTACCTGTTGACGCGGTACGGCGCCGCTTCGATGGCTGCGCCCCATGGCGCCGCTGCCAGGGCGGCGGATTTTACGACGCTGAAGGAGTACCGCGCATGAAGAAGCTGATCAACACCCCAGCGAAGCTCGTCTCAGAATCATTGGCCGGCCTTGCCGCCGCTCATCGCGAGATCGTCCTCAACGATGAATTGAACGTGGTCTACCGCGCGGGAGGCCCCCGGCCAGGCAAAGTTGGCGTCGTCTGCGGGGGCGGCTCGGGCCACGAACCCGCCCACGCTGGCTTCGTTGGGATGGGAATGCTCGATGCGGCCGCCTGCGGCGAGATTTTCACGTCCCCTGTCCCGGACCAACTTGTCGAGGCCACCAACAGGGCCAATGGTGGAGCAGGGGTAGTTCAAATAGTCAAGAACTACACCGGCGACATCATGAACTTCGAGATGGCCAGGGAGATTGCCCAGGCCAGTGGCGATATCGAGATTGAGACAGTGGTAGTGGACGATGACGTCGCCGTGGAAGATTCGCTGTACACGGCGGGCCGGCGCGGGGTGGGCCTGACGGTGATTGTCGAGAAGCTGGTGGGTGCCGCCGCCGAGAGCGGTATGTCGCTCAGAGAGGTGACTCAGGTTGGTCGGGCCGCAGTGTCTGAGGGGCGGTCGGTGGGCCTCGCACTCACGCCTGTCACCACTCCGGCAAGCGGGAAACCCATGTTCGACCTTGAGGAAGACAAGATCGAGTTCGGTGTGGGCATTCACGGTGAGCCGGGCCGGGAGCGCCGCGATTTCGCTCCCGCCGCGGAATTGGCCGAGGCGCTTGCGGGTCCGATCCTGGCGGATCTGCCGTTCGGACCCGGGGAAGAGGTCATTGCCCTGGTCAACGGCATGGGCGCAACCCCTTTGATCGAGCTTTACGTCATGAACGCCGAGCTTGCACGGGTCCTGGCTGGGCGTCGTATTGAGCCAGTGCGCACGCTCGTGGGCAACTACATGACCTCGCTGGATATGGCGGGAGTCTCGTTCACGTTGCTCCGGGCAACCCCGCAACGCCTCGCCCTGTGGGATGCACCTGTGGTCACGCCTTCGTTGCGGTGGGGCGCCTGATGGCGGACGCGGTGGACGTTGCCGGCATCGTCGCCTGGATGAATGGATTCCAGCGCCGCGTGCACCTAGAGGTGACTTATTTGACGGACCTGGACTCCGCCATTGGCGACGGGGATCACGGAGTCAACATGGACCGAGGGATGGCGGCGGTCGTGGCCGCGCTTGGGCCAGCGGTGGCGAACGGGTCTGTCTTGACGGTCGGAGCAGCGTTGCACATGGTCGGTATGACACTCGTCTCGACCGTGGGCGGTGCCGCTGGGCCTCTGTACGGAACCATGTTCCTGCGGATGGCGGACGGCCTAGCCGAAACGGTCCAGCTCGACACCGATGGGTTGACCGATGCGTTTGCGCGCGGGCTGGAAGGGTTGCGCGCTCGCGGCCGCGCGCTCGCGGGGGATAAGACGATGATCGACGCCCTGACGCCGGCGGTCGATGCCATGCGGACCGCGGCCACCGAAGGGGCGACCCTCGCGCCGGCCCTGGCCGCCGCGGCCCAAGCGGCCGAAGCCGGGCGCGACGCCACCGCGCCGATGCTCGCCCGCAAGGGACGGGCGTCATACCTTGGGGAACGAACTATCGGGCACATCGACCCTGGATCCGGTTCGATGGCATTCCTCGTTGCGGCCGCCCGGGAGGCATTCGGCGCATGATCGGACTCGTGGTGGCCAGCCATTCTCGACCGTTGGCCGAGGCTGCGGTAGCGCTCGCCTCGCAGATGGCGGGCGCGGCGAGCGTGCCCATTGCGATAGCCGCGGGCACCGCCGATGGCGGCCTTGGGACCGATCCGCTTGCCGTGGCCGAGGCGATCCGGCGCGTTGACACCCCAGACGGCGTAGTCGTCCTGGTGGACATCGGCTCGGCCTTGCTTTCCGCCGAGATGGCTGTGGAGTTGCTCGATTCGTCCGCGGCGGAGCGGGTGGCGCTCACCTCGGCACCGTTGGTGGAAGGCCTGGTGGCGGCCGCCGTGACGGCTGGCTCGGGCTCACCTCGCGCCGAGGTGGTGCGCGAGGCGGAGGCCGGGCTGGCGTATAAGCAGGTCCAACTTGCGACCGTTGCCCCTCAGCTCGGTGAAGGGTTCCCACTGGCCGGCCTAGGGGCGCCACAGGTTCAGGCGCCGAACGCCGGTGCGATGAGCGCCATCGTTTCAGTGGTCAACGAACACGGCCTTCACGCTCGCCCGGCTGCCCTTTTCGTGGCCGAGGTGCGGGCCGTCCACGCCGATATTCGCGTGCGCAACGTGACCACCGGATCGGGCTGGGTGCCGGGCGGATCGTTGGCGGCGGTGACTACTTTGGGGGCCGTGAAGGGCCACCAACTGGAGATTCAGGCTGTGGGGCCAGACGCCCGCCAGGCGTTGTACACGCTTGTCGCGCAAACCGAAGCTGGCTTCGGGGACGGTGCGGGCAGCGTTGCGGCCGTGGCGAGCGCAGAACCGGCCCCACCGGCGGCGCCCGTGCTGCGGGCCGCCTCCCCTGGGTACGCCGTGGGGCCGGCCCGTCACTTGCGGGCTGTCCCAATCCAGATCCCGCAGTGGGAGCCCGGCGGCCCCGAAGAACAGCGGATCCGGTTGAGCAGCGCCATAGACCAAGTGGCCCAGGAATTGGGCCAGATCAAGGGGGTCGCCTTGCGCAGCCCCGGCGGTAGCGGCGAGGCCGCGATCTTCGACGCCCACGCGCTCCTGCTGAGGGACCCAGCGATTCTCGCGCAAGTCTCCGCTCGAATCGATGCTGGCCGTGGGGCGGCAGCGGCGTGGGCCGAGGTTCTCGGTGCCGTGCGTGCCCAGTTCGAGGCACTGGACGATGCCTACTTGCGGGCGCGTGCCGCAGACGTACGGGGTTTGGCCGACAGGGTTCTGCGCCAGCTCCTCGGGTTGGGGTCGGCCACCGTCAGCGGCAAGGGGATCTTGGTCGCCGACGATCTGGATCCAGGCGAAGCGGCGGCGTTGAACGCGGAGGAGGTGACCGGCATCGTCCTCGCGGAAGGCTCTCCAACTTCCCATGCGGCCATCCTGGCCCGGTCCCTGGGGATACCGATGGTGACGGGAGCGGGGAGCGTGGCTCGGCACCTGCCCGAAGGCACGGTTCTGGCGGTGGACGGCTCGGCGGGAACGGTGCGCCCACGGCCCGATCAAGCCACCGTGGTTGAGTTCAAAGCCAAGATCAAGGCCCGGCGCAGCGCACTCAAGCTCGCGGCCAAGGCCGCCCGCGGCCCGGCCAAGCTGGCAGATGGCGGCCCCCAGGTTCCCGTGATGGCCAACATCGGTTCCGTGGACGATGCCGTCCGTGCGGCTGGCGCGGGTGCGGACGGTTGCGGGCTGGTGCGCACCGAGTTCCTATTCCACGCCTTGCGTCAACCGCCGAGCCGCGCGGCCCAGGCCGAGGTCTACCGGGCCATCGCGAGCGTCATGGACGGGAAGAGGGTGATCTTCCGAACCCTCGATGCCGGCGGGGATAAACCGATTCCGTACCTTCCGGTGGCTCCGGAGAACAATCCGTTCCTTGGGGTGCGTGGGCTGCGCCTGTGCCTTCAATATCCCGAGGTTTTCGCCGATCAACTCATGGCGCTGATAGAGGTGGCCCGGGATTTCCCGGTGAGCATCATGTTTCCTATGGTGGCTGACGTACGCGAATTGCGTGAGGCGCGGATTTTGACGGCTCGCGCGGCCTTTCGTCAAGGCGGGTCGGTACCGGAAGGCCTCAAAGTGGGCGTGATGGTAGAAGTCCCATCCGTCGCTATGAAAGCCGCCGCTTTCGCGCCGACGGTCGATTTCTTTTCGGTGGGAACCAACGATCTGACCCAGTATTGCCTGGCGGCCGATCGCGGCAATCCGGCAGTGGCGGCGCTCGGGGACGCGCTCGACCCGGGGGTGCTGGCGCTGATTCGAGCGTTGACCCGATCCGCGCGCGGCCGGGCCTCGGTGTCGGTCTGCGGGGAAATCGCCTCGGACCCGGCTGCGGCCCCGGTGCTGGTGGGTTTGGGTGTCCGTTCCCTCTCCGTGGCGCCCCCTGCCATTGGCGAAGTCAAGGAGGCGATCCGCGCATGGTCCCGCCCCGAAGCCCGGGACTTGGCACGGCGCGCGCTGGCTTGCTCCGATCCCGCCGCGGTCCGTGCGCTCTTGGCCGCCCCCAGGCCGCCGGCCTAGGCCGGCGGGCGCGAAAGGTCCCGGCCGCGATTGCGGTCCCCGGGCGCGGCGATCAAGCGGGGCGCAGGATTGGCGGAAAGAGAACGGCCCGTGCCGGATCTAGTCCGGGCCGGGCGCGGTAGATCGCGGCCGGGCGTCCCGTTCCCCCAGCGACAGTCTTGCCCGTGGCTTCGACAATTGAACTGCCAAGTACTTTGCGCGAGAAATTCCGCGGATCGAGAGTCGTGTCCCACACGGCCTCGTAGACGCTGCGCAATTGCGCCATCGTGAACTCGGGGGGCACGAAGGCGAGGGCGAGTGCCGTGTACTCCAGTTTGGCTCGGGCCCGGGTTACGCCATCGGCCAAGATACGCCCGTGATCGAAGGCAAGCCCATGCGCGCTGCGGACATCTACCCAGGCGGCCGCCTCAGAATCGCCACCGGGCGCGGGCGTGTTCCACGCCGGGGCGAGCAGGAGGTACGCCACGGACAGGACATCTGCGCGCGGGTCCCGGTCGAGCGGGCCGTACGTGCCCAACTGTTCGAGGTGACCCGGCGGCGCCAAGCCAGTTTCCTCAGCGAGTTCCCGCAGGGCCGCTTCCCGGGGTGTCTCGCCTCTGAGCACGAACCCACCGGGAAGGGCGTTGCTGCCGGCGAAGGGGGGCAGCAGGCGCGTGATGAGCAGAGCCGTGAGTCGCCGTTCCCGGACGGTCAAGGCAACGACGTCGACCGTGACCGCCAGACAGGCCGCGCTGGGCGGAATCTTGGGTGCGTTGGGCACCGCCCGAGGATAACGCGCCAACCGCAGTTACTGTCAATTTGACACACACTGCCCCGTTGGATAAGGTCACACTGACAAAATCAAGTCATCGGAGGAAAACATGTCGATCATCAGGCAATATCCGTTCTACAGGCGCTTTCAGGGCGGTCCCACCGGATTCGTGATCCACCTTGAGCGCGGGGTCGTTGCCCACACGGGTGTTGGGCAGGCCTTCTGGTTCCGCCCCCAGACCGGCGCGCTCAGCGAGGTTCCCGCATCCGACCGCGAGCTGCCTTTGATCTTCCATGCGATGACGGCGGACCGCCAAGATGTCACGTGCCAGCTCGCCGTGACTTTCCGCTTCGTCGATCCGGTGCGGGCGGCCGGGCGTTTCGATTTCGCGATCTTCCCGCCCGCTGCGGAACCTCCCAGCGGGTATCACCAGGTCACAACCGTTTTGGGGCAGCTCGCTCAAGCCATCGTCCTTGGCACCGTTGCCGGCCTCACACTTGAGGACGCCTTGACTCGGGGGCCCGCGGGAATCAAGACCGCCCTCAACGAGGGGTTGGTCGGCAACGACCGCCTAGGTGAGGTGGGCGTCGGCGTCGTCGCTCTCAGCGTCCTGGCAGTGCGAGCAGAAGGCGACGTCGAGAAGGCGATGCAGACTCCCCTGCGCGAGAAGCTGCAATCTGAGGCGGACGCCGCGACCTACGCGCGCCGCGCGTTGGCCGTGGAACGGGAACGAACGATCGAAGAGAACGAGCTGGCCACGAAGATCGAATTGGCCGTCAGGCGCGAGCGTCTCGTGACGCAGCAGGGAGCCAACGCCCGCCGCGAAGCGGAGGAAGCGGCTGCGGCGGCCCTCATCGCGGCTCGGGCCGAGGCGGAACGCCTGCTCGTCCAAACCGAGGCCAAGGCCCGTGAGACCCGCGATCTCGGCGCCGCGACCGCCGCTGCCGAGCAGGCCGCGTTGGAGGCATACGCCGAGGCCGGCCCTGAGGTGTTGCGCGCCCTGGCCATGAAGGAACTGGCCGCCAACCTGCCCGCGATCGGTTCGCTGACCATCACGCCCGAACTGCTGACGGGATGGCTGGCTGGATCGGTCGCCTCGACGGCGCGGGGCTTGAGTGAACCGGCGCCCGATGCCGGACAGCTGGGCTGACGTGTGCCTCCCCGCACCCGTGTGGTGCTCGTGTACCGGCGCACCGAGCTGACCGAACTAATAGAGCGCCACGCCACCCGAGGACAGGCCGAGTTCTATCTGCGATCCCGCGGTCGATCATTGGAGGACGTGGTCCTGCGCCACGAGGCGGCCGTCCGAGCCCGAGACGCGATCCTCACGTCTCTCCCATCTGAGTGGGCCGTGGCCGAGGTCGAACGAGAGGATCTGGTTCGCTTTCTGCCCGAACCCGGTGACCGTGTGGTAGTTGTCGGCCAAGACGGCCTCGTGGCCAACGTCGCGAAATACTTGTCGGACCAGCTGGTCATCGGGGTGGATCCGACGCCGGGGGTGAACCCGGGCGTCTTGGTGCGTCATCGTGCCGCCGATGCCGTTCGCATCCTCTTAGCGCCTGAGCGGGCGCATGTTGCCGAGTTGACGATGGCCCAGGCGAAGTTCGACGACGGCCAAGAGTTGACCGCCCTCAACGAGATCTACCTCGGCCACGCGAGCCACCAGAGCGCCCGCTACGAACTTGCCGCCCTCGGATCCGGACAGATCTTCCGCGAGAATCAGTCCTCAAGCGGACTGATAGCCGGCACGGGTACTGGCGCGACCGGGTGGTGCGCCTCCCTGGCAGGAGACCGCGGCGTGCGCGATCTCCCGGGCGCTGGCGAACCCCGCCTCGCGTGGTTCGTTCGCGAAGCGTGGCCGTCTCCTGTCACGGGTCGCGCTTTGACGCGAGGGCTCCTCGGGCCAGGGGAAGAGTTGGCCGTGACGGTCCAATCGGACAGCCTCGTCGTCTTCGGGGACGGCATGGAAAGGGACCGTCTGATCGCGCTGGCCGGCCAAGAGGTCCGCCTCGGGTTGGCGGGGCGGCGGCTGAGGCTCGCACTATAGCGAGCCTGTCGGGCTGGTTCAGGCCCTAGGGCGGAGGATCGGGGGACAAAGTCCGCTACGGTGGCACGTGGGGCGTGACGGGGATCATGTCTCGAATTTCTGGACGTGAGGAGCGCCATGAGTGTTGTCGTCGTTGCGACCTTTTACCCGAAGCCTGGCCAACACGATGCCGTCCACGCGGTGATCGCCGCCGCACAGACCGATGTCTTCCAAGAGCCTGGGTGTGAACTGTACGCGCTGCACGAGGGGAAAGACCGGTTTGTCTTGGTGGAGAAGTGGGAATCGCCCGAAGCCTTGGTCAAGCATGGCGAGGCCGAGGCTTTGGCTCGGCTGACGGCTGCGGTCGCGCCTCTGGTGGATCCGGCGGTTGACGTTGTGCAGTTGACCCCGGTCGAGGGCGATCACCCGGCCTCCGCCGTCTAGCTGCCTTCGTTGCTGAAACGTGTGCGGATGAGCCGAGTTTTCGGATCTCGGGGTCCCCGCGGGAGATTTTCCCGTAGCGCAGCGAAGGGAAAAGATCCCGTGGGGTGCCGCTAGGTCGGTGGTGAAGATACCACCGTCCTAAATGCTGGCTGCCGCGTTTCAGCTGGTCCGGGCTTCGCCCTCCCCAGCTGACGCGGTCGTCGGCCGGTTGTTCACCGGCCTCCTTGGCGCTCCTTCCTCCGCTGCTGTCAGTCCCGAGAGTCGCTCGGCGGGCTGTCGGCCCCATGGTTCGTTGAGCCTCCTCGCCGTGGGCCGGGCGTCCTCCGCTAGGCCCACGGCGCTCATGCTATTGTCAGTTGCGTGCAGCAAGCAACTAATTCGGCGGACGATGACGGCCTGACACCGGGTTGCACCGGCACCCCGGTGTCGGCTCCCGAAGCTCACGTCGAAGAGCTGATCGGCGTGTTGGGGCAGGTGATCCGGCGGGTCAAATGGTGGGACTCCGTGGGCGCCCCGCCCATGCCCCGCCTTCAAGTGGATATCCTCGGTCAGCTCCGCGATGGCGAGCCACGGCGAGTCACGACCCTGGCAGAGTGCCTCGCCGTTGACCTTTCGGTCCTCTCTCGGGCCGCTGCGGCGATGATTGAGGCCGGCCTGGTGGACCGCACCCGGGATCCCGAGGACGGTCGGGCGTTCCTTGTCACCATCACCAGAGCCGGGACCGAGGCGCTGGCATCCGTTCGGGCACGGCGCCACGCCCGAATCGGGCAGTTCCTGTCCGCCTTTCTCCCTGACCAGATCGCGACCGCGACCGAGGTGCTGCGTGCCTTGGCCACCGGCATGGGGCCGCCTCGCCCCAATCCCCGCCCCCAGGCACCGCCCCCCGGCGCCCACCCCTAGGCGCCACGCCCACGCACTGCCCCTGACATCTCACCCCACCTGCCCAGGCCAGCCCCGCACTGCCGGAAAGCTGGACCAGCACGGTGGGGGCCGGCATCGTCCACATCGCAAAAGGTTTAGGAACGAGAACGCTCACCATGACAGCTCCCACCGTCCGCCCGTCAGCCGCGCAACAGCCGGTCGCACCGGAACCGCCCACACACCGCGAGATTCTGCAGGTCCTGTCGGGGCTGCTCGTGGCGATGTTCGTGTCCAACGTGGCTGGCACGGTGGTGGGTAACGCGCTGCCGGTGATCACGGCAAAACTGGGTTCTACGCAGCATCAATACACCTGGATCGTCACCTCCACGCTGCTCGCGTCAACCGCGTCCACGCCGATTTGGGGCAAGCTGTCCGATCTGTACGACAAGAAGAAGCTGCTGCTGATCGGCATTTCCGTGTTCGTGGTGGGTTCGATCGCGTCCGGCGCGGCGATGGACACGTTCCAACTGATCGGGTTCCGCGCCATCCAAGGTGTGGGGCTGGGCGCCATGATGTCGCTGACCCAGGCGATCATCGGTTCGGTCATCCCGCCGCTGCAGCGCGGGCGCTACATGGCGTACACGGGCGCCACCATCGCGGTCGCCACGGTGGTGGGGCCGCTGGTGGGCGGGTTTATCGTGGACCAACCGTGGCTGGGCTGGCGCTGGTGCTTCTGGTCCGCGGCGCCGTTCGCGCTGCTCGCGATGGGTGTGCTCGCGTGGAAACTCAAGGTTCCCCGCTACCGGACCGGGGCCGCTCACGTGGACTGGTTGGGCGCGACGCTGATCACGCTGGCCGTTTCCGATCTGCTCATCTGGATCTCATTCGCCGACGATGCCTTCGCCTATGCGTCCTGGCAAACCGCCGCGATGCTGGGCTCCACGCTGGTGCTCGCCGGGTTGTTCGTGCTGGTCGAGTCCAAGGTGGCGGACCCGATCATCCCCCTGCCGATCCTGCGCGATCGCAACACCGCTCTCGCCATCGCCGCCTCGATTGCTGTAGGGATCGGGATGTTCGGGGCGTCGGTCTTCCTCGGGCAGTACTACCAGGTGGCCCGCGGGTACAGCCCAACCGCAGCCGGTCTGATGATGGTGCCGATGATGTTCGGCGTCATGCTCTCCTCGATCTTCATCGGACGCTGGGTCAGTCGCGTGGGTTTGTGGAAACCGTTTGTGCTGGTGGGCGCCATCATCTTGGCCGCCGGCTTCGGGACGATGGCGACCATCACCTTCACCACGCCGCTCTGGGCCATCGCGGTGTACGGCGCCGTCGCAGGCGTGGGGTTGGGGATGACCATGCAGAACCTGGTGTTGGCCGTCCAAAACACCGTCTCAGTTCAAGACGTGGGTACGGCATCGGCGGCCGTGACGTTCTTCCGGTCGCTCGGCGGGACCATCGGCATCCAGGTGCTCGGGGTGGTTTTCGCCTCGCGGGTGCATCACATGGCTGCGCGGCGGCTGGCAGCGCTCAAGATTCCCGGTGCTGCTGAGAACGCGGGAGGCGGGGGCCAATCGTTGGACCTGTCGGGTCTGCCCACGCCGGTGGCCCAGGCGATCCGGGGCGCGTACGGCGATTCGATTGGTCTGTTGTTCCTGATCGCGGCCGGGGTTGCCCTGCTCGGTGTGGTTGCGGTGGTCTTCATGAAGTCCACGCGCCTGCGCGCACAGTTCGCCCTCGGCCCGGCCGCACCGGCCGCACCGGCCGCACCGGCCGCCAAGGATCCGGCTTAGGGCGAGCCAGAGCGTCTTTCGTGGGCTGAGCCATGAGCGTTTACGGCCGTGAACGCAACTGTAGTGAGAGATGAAAGACGCTGTGCCTCGCCCTGGGTTGGCTGCCCGTGATTCTCCAGCCGTGTCGTGCCCGGCGAGATCTCGGCGACCCAGACCGGGAACACGACTACCCCTGAGATGGGGGCGGACCCTCGCGCCGGGCGCCGCTTCTCACCTTCCCGCATGAGACGGCCTCGACCGGTTCGCGTGTACCCGTGTGCCCAGGTGGGAGGGTTGGACGATGGCGAACAGCGGACCTGGCGGGCGGGGCGGCGGTTTCGGCGGCCCGATGATGAGGTCCTTCCAGCAGGATCCCGGGGTAGCCGAACACCGGATCACTCGGGACACGCTGAAACGGATCCTTGGGTTCGCCCGGCCGTACCGGCTGAGGATCGCGGTGTTCTTGGGGCTCATCGCCGTGGACGCGGCGATTGGTGCGGCGTTGCCGTTGGTCTACCGGGCCATCATCGACCGGGGTATCGCGCGGGATAACCTTCCCTTGGTGGTGGGCCTGGCCGGCGTGCTGGCGGGGGCCGCGATCGTCGCTGCCTAGCTGTCCTTGGCCGAGCGTTGGTGCTCTTCCGCGATCGGGGAGGGCCTGATCTTCGACATGCGCAGCCAAGTGTTCTAGCCCGTCCG
>JAIRXV010000198.1 GCA_031268115.1 Bifidobacteriaceae bacterium | reverse complement strand
TACAGCCAGCCCTACGGCACCCTGCCTCCCGCCTACGGTCCGGCCCACCCGGCGCCGGCCGGTCCGAGCGCTACACCATCCCAATTCGTCTCGGCCCCGCCACCCGAACGGCCGGTGCGTCCCAAGCGGGGCAAAAGGACGAGGCTCCCATTGGTCATCGGGGTGACGGCCGTTGTGACCGGACTGGTGGCATCGGTGGCGACAGCCGCCATCGTCACGCGGGGGTTCTCGTATCCGCAGCCGCTACCCGAACGCGACGGCTCCAGCTCCTACGCAGAACTGACCTCAGGCAAAGAACCAGTGTCGGTGCCGGTGGAAGGATCATCGGCGGTGGCGCCCGACTGGGTGAAGGTTGCCGAAGCAGTTCAGCCGGCCGTGGTCGCGATTCAAGTCTCGGCACAATACATGGGAGCCGAGGGGTCCGGCGTGATAATCAATTCTCAAGAAGGCTATGTGGTGACCAACAACCACGTTGTCGCCGGTGCGGACCAGATCGATGTCGCCCTAGACGACGGCCGCATCTACAAAGCCGAGGTACTCGGAACCGATGCGTCCTCAGATCTGGCAGTCATCCGGATTTTGGACAAACCAGACAACTTGGGCGAGGCCGTGCTTGGGGACACCACGAATGTCAAGGTTGGCGAACCCGTCATGGCGGTCGGCAACCCCCTCGGCTACGACAACACCGTTACCACGGGTATCGTTTCCGCTTTGAACCGTCCGGTAACCACCACTTTGACCGGGATGCAGTCCGATACGGCGGTGACAAACGTCATTCAAGTCGACGCGGCGATCAATCCAGGTAACTCAGGTGGGCCGCTTTTCAACGGTGTCGGCGAGGTGATTGGCATCAACTCCGCTATCGCCACTACAAGGTCGACAACCCAGGACACCGCAGGATCGATCGGTGTGGCGTTTGCGATTCCGGCAAACCTAGTCAAAGTGATTTCGCCACAGCTGATCGAAAAGGGCAGTGCCGAACACGCCTACCTCGGGGTCAACCTGTCGCAAGAGACCGTCACCTACGATGGCGTCACACGTCAAGGCGCCAAAGTCGCCCAAGTGTTGCCTGGTACGGCCGCCGAAACCGCGGGCCTAAAGGAAAACGATGTGATCGTCTCTGTCGATGGGAACCAGACCACTGAAGTGGCCTCGCTCACCGCCTGGGTGCGCTCGTATTCGGTGGGACAGCAAGTCGAATTGTTGGTGATCCGCGACGGAGAGGCTCTAGAGGTGCAGGTAACGCTTGGAGCCCAAGATCCGAACCAGGCGCTCAGTCAAGAGCAAGAAGAGCAGTTCGAAGAGGCGCCGTATCAAGAGAATCCCAACCCCTTCGATTGGCTCGAATGAGTCTACCGCCGCGGTCAAGACGGGTGAGATAGCTTTTCTCTCCTCGATGCCGCGGCCACTGGCCGCGGCATCACTCGACTACAAAGGGAGCGCGCAACAAGGATGAGTCGCGCGAGTTTGGGCCGACAAGGAGTTCAAATCCTCCAGGCTCCACCACTCGGCGGCAGGACGCGTCCACGATGTTGCAGGACGCAACTGGGACGGTCACGCGTACGGTCTTAGATTCTCCGGGCATTAGCTCAACCTGTGTGAATCCCTTGAGTTCTTTACCGGCCCAGGATGCCGAGGTCACGCAATCGGATACGTAGACCTGGATTGTTTCCAGCGCTGGACGCGCCCCGGTGTTCGATACGGTCACATCGGCCTCGACTATTCCATCTGGACGGACGGCCCCAGACGTCAACTCTAACCCGGAGTATTCGACGGTGGTATAGCTCAGCCCTTCCCCGAACACGAAAGCCGGATCCTGGGTCAGGTCCGCGTAGCGTGAGCCGTGCTGGCCGCGAATCTGGTTGTAATAGACGGGCTGTTGGCCGGCGTGCCGCGCGAAGGAAATGGGAAGCCTACCGGATGGTTCGATCAGGCCGAGCAACAGTTCCGCGATGGCCTGGCCGCCGCGCATCCCAGGGTTGGCGGCCCAAATCAGCGCGTCGGCGCCGAGGGCGGAATCGGGCAACACCAGCGGCTTTGACGCGAGCAATACGACCACGAGCGGCGTACCGGTCGCGGCCAAGGCGTCGAGCAACGCCACCTGTCCGCCCACCAATTCCAGCGTTGCGGTCGAGCGGGTCTCACCCACAAGCTCGATGCGGTCCCCGACGACGGCCACAGTGACATCCGCCGCCCGGGCCGCCGCCGCGGCCGCCGCGATTGCCTTGGGGTCCGGCTGGGCCGGGACCACAACGGGGGGCCGCGGTTGGCCGTCTGGGAAGAGCTCTCCGTCCGGGTCGGGGACCAGGGTCAAGATCTCTGCGCCCCGCGCGTAAACCACTCGCCATGCGGGTGGCACGGCATCGCGCAGTCCGTCGAGGACCGTGGAGATCATCGCGCGAGGCTGGCCGTCGGGCAGCCAGTCGGCCTGCCCGGAGTTACCGGCCCAATCCCCGAGCTGGGTCTGAGCGTCGTCCGCGAGGGCGCCCACCACGGCGAGCGTCATGGACGATGCCGGCCCGTGCCCAACCGTTTTCGCCTCCCTTTGGCCGGTCTGCGACCCCGCGGCCCGTGGCGCGGGCAGCGATCCGCGCGATTCGGCACCGGCCAAACCTGTAGGGCCAGCGTCGGCCAAAACCTTCGGTCCGGCATCGACCAAAGGCAGAATGCCGTTATTGCGCAGCAGCACCAGGCAACGGCGGGCGACCTCCAAATTCAAAGCGGTGTGGTCGGGATTGCCCACCACCTCCCGGATGCGCACGGGGTCCGGGTGGCGGGGATTCTCGAAGAGTCCCAACTCGAACTTCAGGGTCAGCACCCGGCCTACCGCTGGGTCGAGTTCTACCTCGGTTAGCAGCCCCGAGGCGAGCGCATCCAGAGCCCCCTGGAAGAATGCGGGAGTTGCCATGATCATGTCGTTGCCTGCTTTGACGGTGGCGGCCGCCGCGTGGGCCGCGTCTGGCTGAACCTTCTGCTCCCACACCATGCGGCCCACGTTGTCCCAGTCCGTGACGAGGGTTCCCGTGTAGCCCCATTCGCCTCGCAGCACGTCGTTCAAGAGCCAGCGGTTGAGCGTAATCGGTACGCCGTCTGTCGTTTGGTACCCGAGCATGAAGGTCCGGCAGCCTTCGCGAGCCACCCGCTCAAACGGCGGCAGGAACCAGGCCCGCAGTTTGCGGCGGGAGATGTCCGCCTCGCTGGCATCGCGCCCGCCTTGGGTCTCGGAATAGCCCGCAAAGTGTTTTGCGGTAGCGAGGATCGCGGTCGGATCGGCTAGGCCGGTGCCCTGGTAGCCGCGGACCATCGCGCTGGCCAATTCGCCGATCAGGGTGGGATCCTCACCGAACGTCTCGTTGATGCGACCCCAACGCAGGTCTCGGGCGATGCACAGCACGGGGGAGAACGTCCAATGTACGCCGGTGGCGGCAACCTCGACGGCTGTGGCTCGCGCGACCCTGGCCACCAGGTCCGAGTCCCACGTGGCGGCCATGGCGAGTTGTGTTGGGTAGATCGTGGCGCCGGAAAAGAACGAGTGACCGTGTATGCAGTCGTCCCCGACCAGGAGTGGGATGCGCAACCTGGTCTCGCCGGTCAGGGCGTGCGCCTGGCGGATCGATTCGGGCGAGGCATGGAGGATCGAACCGACGTGTTTGACGAGGATCGATTCGGCTAGATCGCTCCGGGCGTCGAGTTGAAGGATCTGCCCTACTTTCTCTTCAGGTGTCATTCGGGCGAGCAGGTCGGCGACGCGTTCGGCCGTGGGCAGGTCGGGATTGCGGAAGGGCAGGGTGGGTGTTGCGGGGGTGGCAGGGGTTTTGGTCATGGCCGGGCGTCCTTGTGGTTGGAGGTGGTGGCGGTTCGAGGCACCGCTCAGCGCCTAAGGTTACTGTCCAGTAAGTAAATCCGCAAGGTCTCCCAGAGAGCTGGGGACGATGCCGGCCGGTGGGATCGCGAGGCCGGTCGCGCTGCGTAGGCCGGCCAGAAGATCCTCCCCGGCCGGGTGGGAAAGCCGGTGGGATCGCGAGGCGGGACGCGCTGCGTAGGCCGGCCAGAAGATCCTCCCCGCCCGGGTGGGAAAGCCGCCGGGCCCGCGAAGCGGGACGCGCTGCGTAGAAGGCGATTCCGACCGTCGGCGTAGACTCGCCGTCGAATCCCGACCGTTCCACAGCCCATTGAGGCCGCCATGACCGCAACCAAGCCGCGTCCCCGCTCGCGCTCTACCACGCTGGAACGACGCCGCGAGATCCTCCGGGTCGCGAGTGAAGTGTTCGGCGCTA
>JAIRXV010000129.1 GCA_031268115.1 Bifidobacteriaceae bacterium | reverse complement strand
GGGGCTGCGAGAGGAGGCGAACGGGACCACTACGAGCGGCTCATGGGGTGTCTCGGCGTCGACTTGGTCGAGTGACATCACCAAGACGGGGCGCGTCTTGCCTACCTCGCCCGCCCGTGCGGCTCCCAAAGCGGCGAGCCAGACTTCGCCGCGCCTGGTCGGCTCAACAGATGGCTTCATCGGAGATGGCGTCCCATTCTGCATCTTCTGCGAGTGCGGCGGGGCTCAGGCCGTCGAGGACTGTGGCGCGGCGTTCCGCCTCGAAGGCAGCGTCCCACCACGCCTTGTCCACCAGTCTGGCCAGGGCCTTTGGGATGGTGGTCCCCTGTTGGGCGGCCATCTCCTTGAGAGTGTCCCGCGTCGCCACGGGCACACGGATCGGGACTGTAGCGGTCATGTAAGCATTGTAGGCTTACGCGGCCGATGCCGTACAGGTGCCGGGGGGCCAGCGCCGACAGCGTTGGTGTCGAACACATCCAGGGCGCTGAGTCCGTCGAGAGCTTCGCCGCGACCGCCTGGGCGGCGTTTGGCGATGCCCGCGTTGTTTACGAGGACGCCAAGACCGCCATCGTCCTCAATCAGGGTGAGAGCGGAATGGACGGAGGCATCGTCAGTGACGTCGAGTTACACAGGCCGCGCGCCGATCTCCTCGGCTGCTGCCCGTCCCCGTTCCTTGTCGCGGGCGGCGTTCGGATTACGCTCTACACTGCCGGGCCCGACACCGAAGACGCCGAACGCTGGGATTGACGAGTGTCAGTCCAAGTAACGACGAGTCGGCGCTCCGCGAAGAGCCAGGCCCCATCCAGCTTGGAGTATCGGTCTTCGTAGCGGATGGACATGACGATGAGCGTCTGGCCACCTTCCGTTTCGAGGATGTGGTGGGCCAGGCAGTAGCCCTCGCCTCTGGCGCCAAGACCATCGGTGTCGAGTGTGATTGTGAACTGACCGTTGAAGTGCGTGGTCGCCGCATACTGCGACAGCGCGGAGAACCCCTCAACGTGCTCCTCGCGGGTGGTAAGCACTTCGGCAGGCTCTCCCGGCTCGCCCATGAAGACCAGCGTCCGGGCGCCGGGCGCGAAGAGATCTGCCTGCGCTTCTGGTTGCCGGAAATCGGCGCAGTGTGCGTAGTCGTCGATTAGCTCCCGGATAGCGAGGCGATCGGCCGCCTCTTGCGGCGTGACAATGGCGTGAATTCCCATACGTTGGCTCCTCTTGGCACGCCCCGCAGGTTCCGGGGGGTACTCCAATTGAAACGGACTATGCTGCGCTTCAACGTACCGGACAGCGCTTCGTTTTTCAATCGACGTCGGGAGGGGCCGACCGGACGATAACGCTTCTAATCGGGGGTCCGCACAAGGTGACTCACGCGGCAGTTGGCACGATTAGGTCATGCCAGCAAAGACTGACGGCTTCCTGCTCCGGGCTAGGACGCCGGTGACAAAGCGGCCGACGACTGCGTCAAGTGGATCGACACAGACCGCGCTGACCAGTTGAGACGCAGCAGCTAGCATTGCTAGGTTGGTGCTTTTCGGCCGCCGACCTAGACACCTGCTAACGCCTTGCGAGAAGCCAGTAGCGCAGGGCTGGCAAATGTTGGTGTTCAGGATGTACTGCTCGATAGCCTTGATCGATGATCTCGTTCGACGCTCGGATGCGTACTGTCCACGACCACCTGTACGCCAACGCCAACATTCGGCTACCGGAGGACCTGCTGGGCGATGTCGCCAAGGTCATCCAGTGTCTTGCCTGGGCCGCGGCAGCCGGGGACGGGCCAAGGTTAACCTCAGATGAGGTTCCATTGGCTCTGACTGGCGATCGAAACGTGGTTAGCGCGCTTGGCGGTGAGCTTCGCGGCCTGTTCGCCGCCTACAACAAGGCAATGCGGCGGTACCCGCGAAGCGAAGCATGTCTTCGGCTGAATGACCCAAGCCTCGCCTACATCGTGGCCAGTTTGCACGGCGTTGACATGTCTGACGCCAGTCGCGACTGGCTTGGCGACGCGCTGGAAGTGTTCCGGTCAACCGCGGCCAAGAGGCTGGGTGGGCAGTTCTTCACGGACCAGAAGGTGACTTCATTGGCCATCGAGCTCGTCCGATTCGATCCGTCAACGGATGACTTGGTGGACATCTGTGCTGGCACGGGTGGCTTCCTAATCGCGGGCGTCCGGGCCGGCCAAGGAGAGGTGGACCGAAAGACGTCGAAGATCATCGGCGTCGAAGTAGACGCAAGTCTCGCGCACCTTGCCAACGCCACGCTGGACCACCTAGCGAACTTCCCTTCCGAGGCTGTCTACAACGCGGACTCTCTTCGAGACCCGACCCAGTGGCCGGCGAACCTTCGCAGGACTGTGATCCCAGGGACACACCGTTGCCTGGCGAGCAACCCTCCATTTGGGCAGAAGATCACTGTCAAGGATCGCGCTGTTCTAGCCAGTTTTGCCTTAGGGCATGTTTGGGCGCGTCGAAACGCGCGATGGCGTCAAACGAAGCGGACCTCTCCCACTCCTCCCGATGTGCTCTTCCTCGAACGAAACGTTCAGCTTGCGGTTCCCGGTGAAGGGCGAGTCGCCATCGTGTTGCCGTACCAGATTCTGTCCGGCCCAATGCTTGGATATGTGCGTGAATGGATTCTTCAACACACCAAGGTGCTGGCCATCGTTGACCTGCCCGAGGAGACATTTCAGCCCTGGACCGGCACCAAGACTGCCCTAGTGGTCCTGGAACGACGAGACGTTGCGTTGGACGAGTGGAAGCCCGAAGACTACCCGGTCTTCATGGCAGTGTCTGAACATATCGGCCATGACCGACGCGGTGTACCCATCGTGGACGAAGACGGCCGCGTTCTTAGCGACCTCGGCAGGATCGCCCGAGCTTACTCGCGTCATCTCGCCGGGGCCGATCCCTCCTCGGCCTACCGCAATTGCTTCTCCGTGTCGGCGCTGCGTTTCAACGATGAGAACGACTTACGAATCAACGCCGCGTTCCACCGCCCGGCCAGCGTCATCGTGCGGGACAGGCTCCGCGAAGACCGTCAAGACGGCAGTTTCGACATCAAGACCATCGCAGAGGTCACCAAGGCCGTCTTCTTTCCCGGCAGGTTCAAGAGAGACTACGTTGGAGATCCTGCCCAGGGAGTCCAGTTCTTCAGCGGCACAAACATCACCCAACTGCTCCCGACCAATCGCAAGTACTTGTCCAAACTCGACCCTAAGCTAGCCGGCCTTCAGGTCAAGGCGGGCTGGATCCTTGTTACGCGCAGCGGATCGACCGGTATCGTGTCATCCGTGCCCGAAGCCTGGGACGGCTTGGCCATGTCCGAGCATGTGATTCGCATCGTTCCTGACGACGCCAAGGTGCCAGGAGCCTACATTGAGGCGTTCCTCCGCTCCGAGATGGGCCAACGGCTCATGTCACAGGGCGTGTTTGGCAGCGTCATCGACCAGATAAGCCCCGAGCACATCTCGAAGATGCCGATCCCAATCCCGAGGAATGAGGCCCTACTCAAGCGCATCGCCGGACTCCAGTACGCAGCCAACAAACGGCGCCAAGAATCGATAGCGCTGTTCGGCGAGACCGACCGCACCTTCCAAGAACTCGTTGGAAGGCAATTTACGGACCTCCGGGAAACCCCCGACATCAGTACGACGAGTGAGAATACCCTCCACAAGGGCGAGGAACCCGCCTAACCTTGTTCTGTGGCGTGAGAGCGGCGGTCACCGGGCATTTCCACCAAGCTTAACCCGGTCCTCCGACCCCAAGGCTACGGGGCGCCCGCCCCCGCCAAGCGCCCCAACGTCAGAGCCGTGTGCAGAACGTAGGATTCGCGTGGATCGGCCGGGTCCCAGTCGCAGATGTCGGCGATCTTGCGCAGTCGATAGCGCACGGTGTTGGGATGGACGAAGAGCGCTCTAGCCGATCCTTCGAGGGACCGTCCGGACTCGATGTAGGCCCACAGGGTCTCCAACAGGTCCCCGCCTGCTTCGGCTAGGGGCGCGTAGGCGTTCTCGATGAGTGTGACCCGCGCGGTTGGGTCGCCCATGAGCACCCGCTCCGGAAGGAGGTCGTCCGCCAAGACGGGGCGCGGCGCAGCGGGCCAGCCGCCGATGGCGTCGAGCCCCGCGGATGCGGCCCTGACCGATTGGGAGGCGACATCGAGTCCTTCGACGTTCGGGCCGATTACCACGCGGCTACCCAGCACTGGCAGCAGGCCGTCAATCGCGTCGCGAAGATCGTCTAGCCCGCCGAGCACGAGCACCACGCGGTCGAATTGGACGCCAAGTAGCGTGTCAGGTGCGGCCCGGCGAACTGCGCGGCGTAAGTGCGCAACGCCCTCCGCGCCTAGGGTCCGTTCGATGTTCGCGACCACCGCAAGCGTCGCACCCTGGCCGCTCCAGCCGATGGCGGAGGCCCTGGAGATCATCGACCTCCCCGTTTCGCCGCGCACAAGCCCGTCAACTAGCAGAGCCTCCAGGCGGGCGTCCCAAGAGCCGTGCAACTCGGCAACGCGCGCGTAAACCTCGGCGGCGGAGAAGGCGAATTCGCGGGAGTAGCGCAGGAGGGCGCCGCGCAGTTCTTCTGCTCGCCCGGGCGCTGAGAGGGTTTCGGCTTCTTCTTCGAGCACGTCCACGCCGGTCCGCACCAACTGCAGCGTGTGCTGTAAGGAGATCGCTTTGGTCAATTCGCGCGGCGCCACGGAGAAGATTTCTGCGGTGGACGGGGGTGCGGCATCGGCCCGTTCACACCAAGAGATGAACGCGGAGATCGATGCGGCCGCTACCAGGGAGACGAACGAACGGTCCTCTGCCGTCAGCGACCGATACCACGCGTACTCCGCGTCCACCCGCTTGAGCAGGGTCGATACCATCCTGTCGCGGTGCGATCGCAGACGGCGCACGGTCGTTGCCGATGGGATCGCGTGGGTTGCCGCAGAGACCGCCATGGACACAAGAGCATAACCGCGCCGCCGGACCGCCCCGCGGGCGCGAGTATGGTCTGACGTGTGGTGGCAGGTGGCCTCAGTGGGCTAGCGTTAATCGCAACGATCCAAGTGCGGGTGAGAATCCGCGAACCGGAGCACGTCGAGAGAAAGGAATCCGCTAGCCGTGGGTGAGACAGCCTCCGACTTCGCTGGCCGCCTCGGTTTCGAGGCAGGACAGTGGGTTCAGGAACTGGGCTACGACGACGATGTCGATTTCGACCTACGCGAGGCGATCGAAGCCCTCACGGGCCACGAACTGGTCGATGAAGACTGGGGAGATGTGGCCGACGCCACAATCGTGTGGTGGCGCGACGGCGACGGCGATCTGACCGACACGTTGGTCGATGCGTTGGCCATCCTTGAGGATGGCGGTGTGATCTGGGTGTTGACGCCCAAAGCGGGACGTGGCGGCTACGTGACGCCCGGCGATATTGCGGGAGCCGCGAACACCGCCGGGCTGCACGCGACAAGTTCGATCAGCGTCGGGCCCGAGTGGGCCGGGACCCGGTTGGCCACTCGCGGTCGGCCTGGGCGGGGTCGCTGAGTCTCACGCACCCGCTCGCGGTCCCGTGTAGCGTTCGGTGGCATGATCGCACCTCGTCTTCTCACTGTTGCCTGCGCCTTGAGCTTGGTTCCGCTGGGCGTGCCAACGATGTCGGCCCAACCGTCCCGCGGCTGGCTCGCCCCTGGCGTCGTCGCGGCCAAGGCAACGCCGAAGCTGACTGGCGTAACCAGCGGCGACAAGTCCTACCACGGCTATACGTCCGTGACGTTCGGGCTCAACCTTGAGGTGAATGGGCGCCCGGCCGCGGGACATGTGTATTTCCGTGAGGGCAAGACGCAAATCGCCTCGATCAGACTCAAGGGCGGTACCGCGATCTATTCCCTACCGAAGGATTTGT
>JAIRXV010000031.1 GCA_031268115.1 Bifidobacteriaceae bacterium | reverse complement strand
AGGATGGCGTTCGGATTCCGGAACGTCCAATCAATGATCGGGCTCGCGATGCTGTCCCTGGGAGGCCACCCGCCAACCCTCCCCGCCCGGATCTGACCCACAATCAGGGGAGAAGATCCTTATTTATCGGCTCTGGGGCCGTGGAATCTGCTTGCGGGGTGATCGTAGCTCAGCGGGCTAAACGCGCGGGCATGCACTGGACCATCGACGGGCTGGCGCCGATCCTGGCTTTGCGGGTGGTCGACAAATCCGACCGTTTGGGCCTGGTCTGGCTACCCGATCAACATCCAGACACCGTTGACCTGGCCGCATGAACACGTCCCACCACAACCACGACGCACACCCCCTTGCGCCCGGCGATCTGGTCAGACTTCTCCGGGATAGTTGCCTTGATCTTCTTACGCCTCAGCCACCGCCTGGTAGACGGATGCGGGTAAGCCCTGTCCGCGACCATCTGCTCAACCCGAGCCCCAGCCATTTCAACCAGGTCGAACAGCCTGGGGTTCTCGCCGGCCTGGCCCGCGGTGAGCACCACCGAGACCAGATGGCCCGCCCCGTCGACCGCCACATGGGCCTTGGTGGTCCACCCTCCACGCGAGTGGCCAAGCCCGTGATCAGCCGGTTCGCCGCAGACTCTCTTATGACCGCGGGTTTTCTTGTAATTCGCGACAGCCCCCTTTTCTTGGGCCCCTCCAGCATGCTTGTGCGCCCTGGCGACCGTCCCGTCCACCACCGCGACCAGTCCGGTGGCGCCGCTCCCCGGCGCCACCGCCTTGAGGATCTTGTCCCAGGTGCCGTCCTTGGCCCAAGCGTCGAACCGCCGCCAAACCGACTGCCACGGACCGAACTCGCCCGGCAGGTCACGCCACGGGCAACCAGTCCGCAGCCGGCAGCAAATCCCCTCCACAGTCAGCCGATGGTCGTTCCACGGGCGCCCGTTGCCCTGCCTGGGAGGCAGCAACGGCTCAGCTTTCTCCCACATCTCATCAGTGAACTGAGGACTCCTCGCCATGACCACAAACCTTCCAGACAATCCCCAAACCCTTATAGGACACGCCCTAGTCCTCAGACGACCGCGGAGTGGCGCGATTCCTTGATGGCGGTACGGAATCCCGCGAGATACTGGGCCACAGCGCCGGGAGTGGCCCGGCGCAGCGTTGCCTTCGCGAGGAGCCGGAGGCCTCGGTACGAGGTCGACAAGTAAGGACGGAAGCGCAGCCCATCGCGCCGGAGATATAGGAAAAGGTTCCGGCCGTCGTAGAAGGGCGGAATGCCTGCCGAGCTTTGCCAAGCAGTGGCGGATGGATCAAGGACAACGCGAAATCCTGCTTTTTGCAGCCTGAGGTGGTGATCTAACTCTTCGTAGTACATGAAGAATCCTTCCCAGAACTGGATCTGCGCCAGGGCCTCAATACGGTAGAGGCATAGGGCGCCGTCTAGCCACGGGACGCTAACCGGTCGCGGGGGGGAAGGGACGGTTCTGTTGTGGTCGGGGATTCGCAGGATTGGGCTTAGCGTGCCGCCGGCCGACCAAGGGCGCGGTGGGTCGCTGGCGGAATCGAGATCAAAGAGGATGGGTCCAACGGCGCCAATGGAAGGATCACTTGAGAGGGTGCTTTGGAGGAACTTGAGGCAGTCGGGTCCGAGGAGAACCTCGTGTGTTGCGACGAGGACAGAGGCGGTCTTGGGGTCCATTTCAAGCACCTGGCGCAGTCCACGGTTGAGGGCAGCAGCGTAGCCGTCGTTGGGAATGACTATGAGATGGGATTCTGCAGGCAGTGCTTGGCGAAGCTGCTCCGCCGTGGAAAGGTCTTCGCTGTTGTCAACGACAACGAGCGATGAAGGCACCACTCCGGCGGCGAGCAGGGAGGACACCGTCTCGATGACAGAAGGGAATCGGCAGTGATGCACGAGGATGCACGCGATTCCGGGTAAGCGCTGGCCCGGGAAGGGCGTGGGTTCGCCAGAACCTGTGTCAGTCAAGAACTGTCGCACAGGCAGATAGAATAGCCGGTGCCGCGAAACGGGCTTGGCCCGGACGGCGATGAGGCGAGCAGCAGAGCAGAGCGCTCCCGGAATCCGAAGGCGAGGCCGCGATCACCTTCACATGGCGTCCCGGCTTTCGTCAACCGTACGCAACAAGAGCAGATCGCTAGTTGGCTACGCTTGGATGAGCCTTGCTACCGATTCGTGGCTTGCAGCCAGGTTCGCGCCGGCGCGGCGACGCAGCGCCGGCAGTTCTGCCCTGAGCGAATCTGCGGCGTCCACTAACTTGAGTGATCGGTTGACTACGGGCGTCCCTGCCCTGAGGTCGATGGACGCCCTCCAGCCGAGGCTCGACAAGAGCGGAGTGAACTTCCGGGAGTACGCCCAGGCGATAGCGGGGACTCCAAGCGACAGAGCGTTAAGGCACGCGTGCATACGTGCGCCGATTACAACGTTGGCGCCTGCGATAGCTGAGCGGACTTGGCTCAGCGACGTTGGGATCAGTACTTCGGTCTCTGCGGCGAGCCGGTCATGAAGATCATGGACTGCAGGTACGTCGTTGTCGGCGCTGGGGTTGTCGAGAACGTGCGCGAACAGCGTGATCTTACGTCCACGCTCGATCAATCGAGTAGCGAGCTCAACGAGTGCCCGGCGGTATTGGGCAAAGGCGATGTGAGCGGTTCCATTCCAGAGTAGACCCGACACATTTATCATCACGTCGCGACGCCGAGTAGGAGCGACCGGTCGGAGCCCGAACACCACATCGGCGGATGCTATCGGAGTGGCACCAAGCCGCTCTGCGCATCGGCCGCTGACGGGGTCACGAGCAAGGACGGCAGTCGCCCGTATCAGGGTTGCCCGGGCAACCCTTCGGGCCAGGGAAGACCGAAAGGGGCCTATGGTCTGGGGGCCAAGGACCAATGGCAGCCCTAGCTTCATCGCTTTCCGCTGTATGTAGGCAATCACCAGCATCCGGCGCAAGCCGTAGGTGTCGCCGAAGCTGTCGCCGGCGCCGGAGTCAAGTATCAAGTCGTAGCGGGCCAGGAGATGTGCAATCTCCGTGGCCGAGGGAACGAGGTCGAGTGCAACCCGGCGGGCGCCAATTCCGGAGTCGAGGACTCCGGCTCCGAAATCCTGGAAGTCAACCTGCGTATCCCTGCCCCAGGTGTGCTCTGCAAACACGGACATACCCTCCGCGAGAACTCTTACTCCCAGGTTGGCCGAATCACGGTGCGCCCAAAGGACCAGCGTTCGCATGGGCCCAGGATATCAGCGCCCTGGGCCATGCCCGGCTGCCCGAGTTCTGAACGGAAGTGCAACACCTCTACGGTTGTGGTTGCTCAAACTACGACCAGAAGAGGGGTTGCACTTCCTTGCCAGCACACTACACACACTTGTCCCTGGACGAACGGGTTCAGATCGAGAAACACCTCGACGCGGGC
>JAIRXV010000489.1 GCA_031268115.1 Bifidobacteriaceae bacterium | reverse complement strand
GGACAAAGCCGTTTCGTGGATAACCGCAACGCTCTGACCTGCGGTGATGTCTCGGGGAAATGCCCGATTTCGGCTTTGTCCGACAGTCTCCTAGACCAGCCCCACGTCACACTGACTGTCCCGGGAGGGCATCTCCATCAAGGTCGGTCATTCTGGCCGATTGAGAGTGCCGATTTGCTCGCCAACGTCATGTGCCCGGTTTGGGATGCGCCCACGCATGAACCTGCCGTCTTTGCGACCGACCCCCACCACCCGTTGAACCGGAGCCCCGATCGTCCAAATGCCACGGGCCGTTCCACTCAAAGTGACTGCTCAGGAGCAGTGTCCCGCAAAGACGGAACGGGCTACGCCAACGATGCGCCAACGCGCAACTCCGCCTAAGCGCCGGTGTCGCGAACACCAAAGACGCCTAGTGGATTGGCGCAGCCAAAGATTGACCTATCGCACGCGCGAAACCGCATTTCGCGAGCGAATCCAAACCCAACGTATTAGCCGCACCAGTCCACTAGCTGCCTTTGTTGCTGAAACGTGTGCAGACGAGCCGAGTTTTCGGATCTCGGGGTCCCCCGGGAGATTTTCCCGTAGCGCAGCGAAGGGAAAAGATCCCGTGGGGTGCCACTAGGACGCCGGTGAATAACCGGCGTCCGACTGCGTCAGCGGGGAAGAGCGTAGCCCTGACCTGCTGAAACGCGGCAGCTAGCATCTAGGACGGTGGTGTTTCACCACCGTCCTAGAGCGCGAACGCGTCTACCGCCGCCCGCAACCGGCGGCATCGGTCCTCAAAGTCCGCCGGCTCGGGTAGCAGCGACAGCGCAAGCGCCCCAGCGCTAGCCAGGTCGTAGTACCAGCCCGGATGAACCGACAGCCCGGCCTCGCGCATCAGACGGAGCACCAAGTCGTCCACATCTGCGTATCGCGGTACGTCAACGATTGCGGTCCACCCCCCCTCGCACCGACGCACCCGATAGGGCGCTTCCCCAAGGATTCGGCGAGCGGCCGCCACGTTCACGGCCAGGCGTTCGCGCGTGCGCTGGACAACGCCATCGGACAGCTCTAGCAACTCCGGTAGCGCCATCGCGACTGGCGCGTTCACAGAGAGGTACGTGTCTGCGATCTTATCCAACGCGGCGCGCAGGGGCCCAAGCGCTGCCTCCGGTCCGGACAAGCGCATCCAGCCGAGTTTCAGCTGAGGCGCACACAGGAGCTTGGACAGTCCACCGAGCGCAAATGTCACCACACGGTCCTCGCCTGCAAGCGACCGCGCCTTACCTTCGATGGCGAATGGCTCGAAGACTCCGTCAATCACCAACGCCCCGTCCCCGCGATCACAGGCAGCGACAACCGCTTCAATTGTCGGCCCGTCCGCATACGCGCCAGTCGGGTTTCCCGGGTTGACAACAACGAAGGCGCAGACGCCGGCCGCCGCCGCGATTGCATCCGTATCGGCATACCAACCGTACGGTTCGAGGTAATGAGAAGGGTAGGCCAGCGTCCGGACATCCGCCAGCGCGGCAAGCGGCTCGATCAGCGGGTACCCTGGCGCGGGAATCGCAACGGAATCCCCCACATCCGTCAAGACGGCCAGTATCCACGAATAGGCCTCAGACGTACTCGCGGTTAGCCAATAGTCCGCCGCCGAACCGCCAAACCGCTCGGCCAACGCTTCCCGGGCTGCGGGGACGCCGCGTGGATCGGGCTCGTAGCATCCGGCCCTCAGCGTGGATCGGGCCACCGCTTCCAGAGCCGCGGGCTCCCCAAGCCCGAAATGGGTCGGGTTGGAATCTGTCAGATCGGTCAGCAGAACCCCGGCGTCTTCCAACCGCGCCCGCTCCGCTGCAACCGCGTTGGTCCGCCCAAGCTCGCTGAATCGCCGTGACAGATGCAAAGGATCCGCCTCAACGACTCGGAGAATACTTGCCTCGGATCGTCTTACTCGCAAGCACCGAGCGTCCGAGTGCGGCCTTGAACTCAGTAATTGACAGATCGAATCCTTGCGTCAGTTTCACCTTCTCCTTAAGCGCGTACACAGTAATGCTGTATGTATGCGTCTTGTCGGGAGGATTTGGGCCGCCATAGCCAAAAGTTCCGTAGTCATTCACCCCTTGGACCATTTTCTTGGCCTGCTTTACACTCGCATTCCGAGTGATTTTAGGCGTCAAGATGTTTGCGGCCATCCAGTGCCGAAACTCGATTCCTGCCACGGCTCGGGCGTCTGGATCGGTTACGAGCACTGCGTAGGCCACCGTCTTGGCTGGCGCACCGCTCACCTGCAGGGGCAGCGAGACCACGGGAACCCCGCCTTTGACGGTCCCGCGCGCTCCGTATGCGTCTGCTATCCAGCCCTTCTTGATCCCCGGGGAGGTAACGGACATGGCCTTCGATGCTGAAGCCACCCCGGTCCCCAAAGGACCGCCTAGCCCAACAACAAGGCCCACGATGACGGCAACCGCCAACCCCGTAGCCCGAGCCCTCTTAACCATGGTCGCCCCTTTCGATCCTCCAAGGAAGGCTATCACCTGCCCGGCCCCAGACCTGTTCCCCCGAAGCTGCCCCGCCTTGAAGCCGCTCACCCCGCGAAGTCGGCGGGCTAAGGAACGAACCTTCCGATGTTGGGCAAAGTACGCCGTCCCATCGACCAGCGGGCGCCAGGGACGGCCCGCGCCGACTGACAGCGGGCGCCTGAACCGAGGCCAACGGTCGATGAACGCATAGGGGCATCCCCTTCAGAGGCTTCGCCATGCTCCGGCGCATCCGACGGCGCCCCGTTTTGCCGGCGCGCGATCACCGGACAACTGGGGTCCAGCCCACCAGATTCACAATCGAATCTATGGGCCTCCCCTTCTCCTCGTCGGACTCGCAGGAGGACCTGGTCGCTGGCTGGTCAACACGATGGCGTTGCTGCCACCGACGGGCGCAAGGGTTCTGGAAGAGGCGTCAGACAACCCGGCCAAGGACTCCTTCGCCGACGTCAATCGGCGAGTGGATGCTCGCGAACGCCAGGGCGCCCTCAACAGATTCGGCAGCCTCAGCCAGCCGCCGTCCCTGGCTGCCGTCGAAGAATCCACCGGAGGGCCGCCCCTGGTCCCCGTGTTGGGCCGCCGATCGGGCGGATCGGGCCTGACCATAGCGACGGTGGCGAAGGGCGCCGCGCGTCGCGTTGCTCAAACGGCGTCCAAGTCCCGGGCTATGATCACGCCAGTCAGTGCAATTCCAGTACCGCTCATACAAGATCGGACACCCTAAGCATGACCGCATTCGCTCTTGGGCCCCGGCCCCGAAACCCGATGGCTTGGCCGCCAGCCGCGCCGTTCACTGTCGCGTTCACACTCATCGCGCTCAGCGGGTGTGTGGTGCCGCCCGAGCAAGGGCCGGGCCCCGGCGCGATTCCCCACGATGAAGAAATCGTTCGCCCAGACAATTCGCAGATGACGCAACAGGGCTTTGAGCGTTTCGGGGCGAAGGACCTTCACGACCGAGGGCTCAGCGGTCGAGGTATTCGCGTCGCCGTGATCGACACCGGCATTGACGAGCGGTCCAATGACGTGTCGGCCGTAGCCGCGAAATCGTTCATCCAAGACCCCTCAACCCAAGACACAACCGGACAAGGCACCAAGGTCGCAGGCGTCATCGCCGCCCATGACAACGATATAGGCCTGCTCGGGTTGGCACCGGAGGCCGAGCTGCTGGTTGCGCGGGTGGCCACAGACCGTGGTGACGCGCTCTACTCGACCGTGGCCGACGCACTCCGGTGGAGCGTCAGCCAGGCCGCTGACATTGTCTGCGTTCCGATCGCCTTTAACGAGAACGACCCCGAACTGGCCGCGGCCGTCGCAGATGTGATCGCTTCAGGGGCATTGCTATTCGCGGCGGCCGGCAGCGCGACACCCAATAGTCGCGAAGGCCCCTTGGCATATCCTGCAGCCTTACCCGGCGTGGTGTCAGTCGGTGTGGCGAATCGCGACGGGTACGTGTCTGAATACGCACTGGTCAACGACGCAATCGACTTGTTCGCCCCTGGAGAGGACATCTTCGGCACAGGCCTTGGAGACATTCTCACTCTTGGCAGCGGCGTCTTTCTAGCGACCGCGTATGGGTCCGGGCTGGCGGCACTTGTTCTCCAAGACGCCATCGAGAACGAGACAGATACCGCAGTCGACGCAATAGTGGAACGGGTTCAGCGAATGATCTGGAACTCAGCCAACGAGCCACCTATGGGTCCACACTAGTTCCCGCTCCTAATGGGGACGGCGACCGGTACGGCCGCCTGCGCCTTTCCATGTCGGCAGCGGCGACTTTGGACCGAAGTCGCCGCCGTCACGGGGTCACTACCCCGGCCATCGAATTGCCAAGTACGGTGAGGTAGCCCCTGTCGTATAGGACTGGAACAAGATCCGATAGTCAGTGATTCTGAACCGGTGGATGCACATCGCCTGCTGAAATCCCGTTCGATATCGCGGGCGGCTCGACACATAGGATTCCCCAAGTGGCGTGGCGATGCTTCCGCAAACGGACCCGGGAAACGACCGCGTTGAAATGATCCGGGAACATCGACGGGACGGCCCCCCGCCGAGGGAAGAGCTTCTTGTCCGGGTTACGTTAGCTACCTCAGACGAATCATCGCCTGCGGGGCAGCGGCATGAATTGCAATCGCAGCCAATGGCGGCATCCCGGGTTCGTCGCCGTCGCATTCTGCAATGCGGGACCCATGGCACCGGAATAGTTCCCCAAGCGAGCGCCCGGATTGGATCGATCGTGGCCCGTCGCGCGACGGACCCAGCCGACTCTGACCGGCATAGCCCCAATCGCGGCTGTCGAACACCGGCTGGCCCAGATAGAAGTTGATCTCGCTTCCTAGACGAGAACGCCCGCTTCTTGTGCACCGCAAAAATGACCGCCTAAGAGCGGAAAACCGCGACGCCCCCGCCACACCCAATTCCAGGACTCCGTTCATCCGCATCCACTGCTAGGGGACCTCGTCGTCGAATATCTTTCGAGCGATCGCTTTGTCCGCCGGAGACACAGCGCAACGAAACATAAATGAGGTGCTCCTCAGCGGCATCGGCCACCGCCGTGGCGTTACCACCATGTAATTTCCTTTGGTCCTTTGCTGTCGTCCTCGAAGCGGAGCCGAACGGTGTTCGGCGGGTACGCGTCCACAAAAACCAGATGCCGCTCGTAGGCGATGACGTCCGCGCCAGGACCTGCACTTGTCCGTCGGACAGTCAGAACCCAGTCACCTTCAGACTCATGCAGGCCAACTATCGAATCAAGCACTCCGGTGTGTGATCGGTAACCCGTGAAGAAAAGCGAGGCTTCGCAATAATGTGTGGGTCATTTTCTTCCTGGTAGGGCGAGTGGGAGTCCTGAGCATTTGAGCATGACGAGGGCGATGAGGTTGTCTATGTTGCGGAATCCGTAGCCCATCCT
>JAIRXV010000487.1 GCA_031268115.1 Bifidobacteriaceae bacterium | reverse complement strand
GGGGCGGCTCACCCCACCGTCGCGGTGGCTCACCCACAAGCGTCCCGGTGGCTCACCCCAAACCAGCGCGGTGGCTCAATCCCAGCGGAACACCGGCTCCCCCGGAGCGCAATATCCAGACGCGGGAGGTGTGCAGGAGCCAGTAGCCGTCCAGGGCGGCGTCGTCGGCGAGCTTGACGGTGTCCAGGGACAGCACGGGGCCCAGTCCTATCGGGGATGCTCGGCCTGGCCGTCCGCTTCGACATTATCCCCGCCAACCCCCTACGAGAGGTCACCCGCATCGTCGCCAAGAAATCCGAAGTCAAAGCCCTCGACGCCACCCAAGTCCGGCTACTGCGCCAGCAGCTATCCCAAGACGTCAAAGCGATTCGGGGAGACCTGCCAGACGTCATCGGCCTCATGCTTGCCACCGGCGGCCGCGTCGGAGAGGTGATTGCCGTGCGCTGGCAGGACGTGGACCTCGACGCCGGGACCGTCGCCATCACCGGCAAGATCATCCGACGCGGCAGCGATGGACTGGTGCGCGAGGACACCACCAAAGGCCACAAGACCACCAAACTCACCCTGCCCGAATGGGCCGTCGCCATGCTCAAAGACCGCGCCGCCAAACACCTGCCCGGCGGACCGATGGGACTGGTCTTCCCCACCGCCAACGCTGGACCCCGCGAAGTGCGCACCATCGAACACCAATGGATGATGTTCCGTCACCGTCACCCCGAATGGAGAGACGTCACAGCCCACCGGTTCCGCAAGACCGTCGGCACCGCCACCGCCGAAGCCCTCGGTGCTGAGGCCGCCGCTACTCAACTCGCCCACTCCAACCCCGAACTCACCCGTCAGCGCTACATCGCCAAACCGAACCAAGGACCAGACATCCGCCAAGCTCCGGGCGGGTTCGCCCTCCCACCCAGCCGACCACCAACGAGCGCCGGTTGGGCTTGCCCTATGAGGTCCCGCCCACGAGAGGGCAGAAGGCTCCGATCAGCGGCGGCCTGATCCGGTTCTTCGCTCGCGAAGAGTCTCTACCAGCGTCCCCAGCACCGTATCCAGAGGTTCGTGTTCCCAGAAACGCAAGACCGACCACCCTTGGCTCTCAAGCCGGCGCGTGGTCTGGCGGTCGCGTTCGGCATTGGATGCGATCTTGTCCGCCCAGAAATCCTTTCGCCGCCCTATGGCCGGTCGGTAGTGCTCGGGACAACCGTGCCAAAAGCAGCCATCGAGGAAGACCGCCACTTTGGCACGAGTGAACGCTATGTCCACGGTGCGACGCGATCCGGCAAGGGGGGCATAGGCAACGCGATACCTGAAACCGAGTCGGTGGAGAGCACGGCGAAGGGCCAGTTCAGGGCGGGTGTCGCGGGACCGATTGGCGGCCATACGCCTCGAAACGGATGGTGGCACCTCGGGGCGAGAAGCGCCAACGCCGTTCATGAGCGCAAGGCTACGCCGGTCTGGTCGCTGTCAAGGGTCAGGCCTGGAGTCGCTGGCGAAGGTATTCGGCGGCATCGTCGGCAACCGCTTGGGGCGACTCCGGGCGCGGCGCCAGGCGTTCCGCCCAAGAGCGGCCTGGGTGAAGGGTGTCCCACCTGGACCTCATGCCGCTGCTGCGTCCCTTACCAGGATCATGGTTTCCAAAGCCATCGATCAGGGCATTCCACACGGGGGCCGTTCGAGCGATTAGCAGACTCTCACCCAAAGGAATCCAGATCTGATCCGTCACGATCCAGCGCGCGTAGAAGTCGTCAAGCATCAGGTTTTGGGCCTCGGCAACGCTCCTGGCGTGCTGGTTCAGCCGACTCCATAACGCGGGCGATTCTGAGGTGGAGACGACCTGGAGTCCTTTGCGTCCCCCGCTTGGAACAGCCTTGCCGACGTAGATCGGGGCGTCGAACTTGCCTTCCCGGTTCTTCTCCGCAAGATCCCGGTAAGGGGCGAAGGTGCCCGTGTAGTAGATGGCGTAGACACCGGCACCATAGAACTGGTCGATGTTCCCCAGCGGACAGGGCGTGCGTGCCAACATCGCCCGCAAGAGGCTGTCCTCGAGGTTCTCTATCGCCAACGGATTGAATGGCTGCTCGGTCACGCCGTCAGCCTTTCCCGAGCACCAAACCCGGCGACGACAGCAGGGTAGGCGTCGGCGAATGCCAAGTGTGATGCGACAGCACCAGCGACAACCTCCGCGAGACGAACTGGTACCGCGTTGCCCAGTTGTCGCATCGCCTCCGTCCACGACCCGTGCAACACGTACCGGTCGGGGAACGTCTGAAGGCGCGCCGACTCGCGGACGGAGAAATAGCGCAGCGACCCATCCGCGCGACGCAGCATGTTCTCCCCTCCGGGAACCCCGTGGTCTCCGGCCTTGAGTGTCTTCGCGGGAAGGTCAATGTAAGAGCCGGTGTGGCCTGGATAGGAGCGGGCACCGGGCTGGAGAACGTGATTCAGGTAGCGGGCCGACTCGGCCACACGCGGCTCGGGTAGTCCCACCAACGCGGCGCGCACGGTTCGCCACGGCCGCAAGAGCCGACCCTCGTCCGCCTCGCGGCGCAGTCGCCTAACCGCTCCCGGTGGCGCCTCCAGCCGGTCGCGCACCGGAACCTCGCGCCTGTCCCAGTAGTCACCGGTGACCCATTGCGTGTAGGCCAAGGCATCCCGAGAATGTGTAGGCGGCGGGAAGGACCATTCTGCCTCCATATCAGCGCGAAAGCCGATCAGGAATACTCGATGCCGCTGCTGCGGGATACCGTAATCGGCGGCGTTGACCACAGCGGGCACGACCGTGTACCGGAGCGTGCTCGATGCTGCCGAAGTGTGCTCCGCCGTGAGCCTGCGATGGTGGTCCTCCCAGCCTTCTCCGCGTTTGGCCGTCACCTCGGGATGCGCCAACCGGAGTTGGGTGTACTGGTAGTAGTTAGCGAATGTCGAGCGTGTCAGGCCCTTGACGTTCTCAAGGATGAACGCCTTTGGGTGGAGTTGTCGGATCGCCTCTGCCGCAGCGGGAAACATGTCCCTCGGATCGTCCGCCGCGCGCGCCTTGCCGCCCATCGAGAAGGGTTGGCACGGCGGCCCACCGGCCACCAACGTCACCGGCCCAGTTATGATCGACTGCCAGTCGACGCTCCTGACGTCCGCCTCGAGGACGTTCCAGTCGCGAACCAACGGATAGTCCGCAGCAGCATTCTGGCGGATCGTGTCGCACGCCCAGCGGTCCCACTCGACCACGGCGTCGGGACGGAACCCACCCAACTCACAGCCCAAGCCGAGGCCCCCTGCGCCAGCGAAGAGTTCAATCGACCGCATGAACTGGAGGCTACCGCCAACGCCCTGCCGACCGCTTGATGACACGGCGCCGCCAGCCGCCTTTAGTCGAGACTTGACCTTCGGCCCATCCACTCGGTCGCCTCGGCGTCTCGCTGGTCCCGTCCTCGCACCACGCACGCTCACGCTCCTCCCTGAGCTTCCTTCACAATTGGGCACAGGCTAGCGGCAACCACTGACAAGCGAAGCTCGCGCCTCCGTCGGCCTGTGCATAACCGACCGTGGCTCATGCCGGCCAACAAAGGGCGGCCCACAGCCGATGGGATGGCCGATTCCATGATCGAGACATGGAACGGTTGGGTCGGCGAACCCACACCTGCGAGCCATGGTTCAGCAACACGAGGCGGGCCCTAACCGCGACGTGACGCCCAGGCTGGGGCCGTCCAAAGCGGTCAGTTTCCGGTCAGTCCGCACCCTGTAACGTGGCAGCTTTGGCGATGAAACACCACCTGACCTGCGCAAACGGAGCCACCTTGGGGAATCGAACCCCAGATCTATTCACTCTGGTTTGGGAGTTTTCGAGGGTTTTCGGTGGGTTGCGTTAGCGTGCGTTGTTGCTGGTGGGAGCGCGGGCGTTGTTGCCAATGATGCGAGTTGGATACGGACGGCTTGCGTTGATTTCGATGGGTAAGTGATGAGTGACCGGTGGGTTCGCGGGTCCGATGTTGCTACCTCCTTTTGTCGATCAGGGGTGGAGTCGTCGGTCGCGTTGGAGTGCCGCGCGCGCTGGTTTGGGCCGCGGACGGCTTGTTCGACGTCGTCGGCGATCTGGGTGTGGTCTTGGTGCTGCCAGAAGCGTAGGACCAGCCAGCCAGCCGAGGTGAGGCGAGTGTCGGTGTCGCGGTCGCGGGCTCGGTTGCCGTGGATCTTGGCGGCCCAGTACTCGGAGTGGGATTTGGACGCGACGTAGTGGTCTGGGCAGCCGTGCCAGTAGCAGCCGTCGAGGAAGACGGCGATCTTCTGGGATGGGAAGACGATATCGGCGGTGCGGCGTAGGTCGGGTAGGGGGCGGGCCGCGACGCGGTAGCGCAGTCCGCGGGCGAACAGTTCGCGGCGCACCGCCAGTTCGGGTGCGGTGTCCCGGGATTTGTTGCCGCGCATGGACGCGCGCGTTCGTGCATCGGTTGCCCAGGATTGCCCATCGCCCACCTGCCTAACCGTAGTCGGGAGTCTCGATGTCGGTGGTCGCCTCTACAGTGGCCGGAGCAAGTCGGTCCGGCGAGGGTCGCCGGACACGGAGACTTTGAGAGATAGGGTGCCAGAGTGGGTTCCAAGCTCGTCAACCAGGCCGGTTCGCGGGTTGGCGCGGGGTGCGGGACGCGGCCAGTGGCGGTCGACCTGTTCGCTGGCGCGGGTGGGCTGTCTTTGGGTTTGGAGCAGGCGGGGTTCGACGTGGTGGCGTCGGCCGAGTACGACCCTGTCCACGCGACGACTCACGCCTACAACTTCCCGCTGACCGAGGTGGTGTGCGACGACTTGTCGAGCGCCGATCCGCAGGCGTTACGGGATGCCGCGCGGCGAGGGTGGGCCAACCACCATCCTGGCCAGCTGTGGGACGGCCAGATCGACTTGGTGGCGGGCGGCCCGCCGTGTCAGGGTTTCTCGTTCATCGGGAAGCGGGACGTGGGCGATGTCCGCAACGACTTGATTTTCCACTTCTTCCGCATCGTGACGGCGTTGCGGCCCAAACACTTCATCATGGAGAACGTGCCCGGGATCGCCTCAGGCAGCCATAAGGCCCTGCTGGCCGATCTGATGGAGCACTTCGTCGATGCGGGATACAGGCTCAACGATCCGCGGATCCTGAACGCGGCCGATTACGGTGTGCCGCAGGATCGGCGCCGGTTCATCTTGCTGGGTTCGCTGGACGATGCCGTCCCCGCCGTCTATCCGGCGCCGAACGCCTGCCCGGTGCGTCCGGTGCGGTCAGGCCAGCCGACTGCAGGGCTGGCGGTGGGTCCGACCGTGTGGGACGCCATCGGCGACCTGCCCGATCTCGATCAGTTCGGAGCGTTGCTAAACAGCGATGCTGTCCTGTTGTCGCCTGGGGAATTGGCCCGGATGACGTTGGCCGCGTCGCCCTACGCTTTGCGGTTGTTGACCGGTGAGGACCCCGGGGACCTGTCGCATCCGAGGGAGTGGGACGCGCAAGTGTTGACGTCCTCGGCACGGACTGTGCATACGGCCAAGTCGGTTGGCCGTTTCACGGCAACGGAGCAGGGCGCTGTTGAGAAGGTGAGCCGCTTCCTGCGGCTCGACGAGGACGGGTTGTGCAACACGTTGCGCGCTGGTACTGGTGGTGAGCGGGGCGCGTTCACCTCGCCGCGTCCGATTCATCCGCGTCTGGCGCGGGTCATCTCGGTGCGGGAGGCCGCTAGGTTGCATTCCTTCCCTGACTGGTTCCGGTTGCATGCCACGAAGTGGAACGGGTTCCGCCAAGTCGGCAATGCCGTGCCCCCGCTGCTCGGGCGGGCGCTGGGGGGCGCGGTTGTGGACGCGCTCGGGATCGATATCGCCAAACCGGGCCGCGCGCTGGCGCTGGGCGATCCGGGATTGCTGGTATTGGCGATGAAGCAGGCCGCGGACCAGGCCGGTGCCAACCATTCTTCGATCCCACTGTCTCGCCGCCGCAGCGCTCAACGCCAAGCGGTCGGACTGTGGTAGCGAGAGGAGCGGCGAATGCCTAGGGCAGAAGGCAAGGGGAGGCAATCCAAGTACTCCCAGATCCTCGTCCACGTTTTCGACCAGCACTACCGGCCGGGGACCAAGGTAGTGGCGTTCGCCCGCACAGAGTTCGTGGCGGCGGCCGCGGCGCTTGGAATCGACCTGCCCAAGAACCTCGGCGATGTGCTCTATTCCTTCCGCTATCGCCGCCCACTGCCGGCCGAGATCGCCTCCCGGGCGCCCGAGGGAATGGTTTGGATCATCGTGGGGGTCGGCGACGCTGTGTACGAGTTCCGGGCGGTCGCCGACCAACCGCTGACGCCGAACCGGCATCTGCGCGCGATCAAGATTCCCGACTCGACCCCGGGGATCATCGCCCAACACGCCCTCGGCTCAGAACAGGCTCTGCTCGCCAAAGTCCGCTACAACCGTCTGATCGACCTGTTCACCGGCATCGTCTGCCACTCCCTCCAGAACCACTTGCGCACCAAGGTCCCCGGCCTGGGCCAGATCGAGACTGATGAGGTCTACCTCGGAGTCGACAAGTCCGGCACCCAATACGTCATCCCGGTCGAAGCCAAGGGCGGCACGGACAGACTCTCGGTAGTCCAGATGAACCAAGACCTCGCGCTGGCCGCACACCGCTTCCCCGCACTGGAATGCCGCCTAGTCGGCGCCCAGTTCGCCGACGAGGACATCTACCTGTTCCTCTTCGCCGAGGCTGCCCAAGGCGGGAGCGTTGAAGTGTTGGCGGAAGGCCGCTACCGGCTAGTGCCGCCAGACAGCATCAGCGCCTTGGAGCTGCGCTCTTATCGGATTCCTGCGCCACCCTTCGCTGCCACTCATGGATGAGCCTAATCCGCTGCGAATTACCGCCGTCGAATCAGAGTTCGGACTCAACAATGTGAGATTGTGGCGGTCAGATGGAAAGGTTGCGAACTTCAACCGCGAATTCCGATTCGAGTCCCATTTTGCGAGCATTGCGTTGCTCCCCGAAATGAATATGGCAGTTTTCGTTCCGCAAAATGGCGAGAGATTCGTGGTCGAACTGCCAACGGTGAATGACAATGCTCCGCTACGTGGCCGACCGGTGGTGTACCTGGATCAAGGGATCTGGTCCCGAATCGCGACCGCGCTTTGGCGCCCTGAGAAACTCGACGACCAAGAGGTCGTTGCTGCCCGATGGCTAAAGGAGTTAGCGGACCGCCGCCTTGTCGTGGTCCCGTTCTCCTCTGGCAATCTGATCGAGACATCCCATTGGCGCGATACAGAAAGGCGGAGACAGCTTGTTCTCTGCATAGCTGGAATGAGCCGCGGATGGCAGATGCTGGATCCGTTGACGATGCGTGCGAACGAAATGCGGAATGGTCTCGCTCAATACTACGGGAAACACCCTGCGTCTCATACCCCTCCTTGGACCCTTCGACCGAACGCCTCGTTCGATTCCGTGGCCGAAGGAACTGCTGTGCCTGATGTTGGCGCGAACCCTGAGGTGCAGCTCATGTTTGAGGCGGCCGCGTCCACTCACACCTTCTTCGACACGCTCCTCGCAGAGGAGTCGATGCAGAGGCTGGATTCGGCTGTCGGATGGGCGGAGGTGTGGAATGAGTTCTGCGCCGTTATGAGAGCGGGAGATCGCTCGCAGAATAAGGTGGAACAGGGAGTGCGTTTGCGCTTCTTGTTGGACCTCATACGGGAACTCTGACTGGAGGCGCAGGGTCTTGGGATTACAAACGAACAACTCCAGGAGTGGTTGGTGCATAATTCGAAACGAACGGTTGACTCGCTTCCGTCGCTCGGCCTGGCATGCGAGGTGACGGTGCTCAAGTGCCTTAAGGGTGCGAAGTGGGAGTCGAATGACCTTTACGATCTACAGTACTTGGTCTATGCAGCTGGCTACGCGGATGCAGTGGTAGGTGAACGTGTTTTTGTCTCGCTAATTTGCGATGCCGCGAAGCGACTTGGACGAGAAGTGAACGCTTTCCCATCCATTCGAGCCTTGAGTATAGCGGGCATCCTCCCTCCCGCGTTGAGCGGCTAGGTGCTTTGGTGTTGAGAACAGTGACATTCGAGCGGAGTTTCCGCGCCAGAAAGCGCGAGGCTTGGAGGTCGGAGGCGAGGCCCCATTCGGAGACCGCTGAAAGAACGGAATCCGGCTGCGCCAACTGGGTCAGCGCGAAGCGCTAAACAGTCGCCACCCGC
This sequence comes from Bifidobacteriaceae bacterium, assembly GCA_031268115.1. Lineage (GTDB taxonomy): Bacteria > Actinomycetota > Actinomycetes > Actinomycetales > WQXJ01 > JAIRRT01. The sequence continues at coordinate 566 of JAIRXV010000487.1, read as the reverse complement.
CCGACTCCAGTTTCGAACGAGGCGGCGTACATGACCTCCCGTGTCACAAGAGCTTGTCACGCAAGCGGGCCATCATCCTGTCAAACGGCAGCGGGTTGGCCGTGACCTCAGCCTCAGCCTTGGTCAGCAGCGCTCGGAGTTCATCGTCGCCGCAGTGCGGGAGCACAGAGTCAGGCACGGCCGGACACGCGAAGTCCGCAGAGGAGATCGGCTCACCTGCCACCGCATCAGCCCGCCCCGGGCGGCAAAGTCACATTCATAACCTGATGCCAATGGTCGATCGAATTGGGACTCCCGTAGGAAGCATCGCAGGAGGCCCGGAACTGAGTCCAGTGATTGCGGTCCTGGCACGGGGGACGTCGAGGCGTTCGGGGTTGCCGCGAGCGCGGGTTGGGATGGCGCGCGGTCCGGTGATCCCCCAGCGGTCGCGGTAGGCGGCAACGGTGGTGGCGGCCTGGTACCAGCGTTGGCGGTCGGGTTTGACGGTGGGGGTGGGGCCGAGGTCGTGGAGCCAGGGTTCGTTGTTGCGGATGGCGCGGTGCAGGAGGTCGCGCGCCCGCCGTTCG
>JAIRXV010000479.1 GCA_031268115.1 Bifidobacteriaceae bacterium | reverse complement strand
CCGCACCCCGCGAAGAAATACGGCAGAAAGCAAAAGCTCGGGCTCTTCAAGAAAGTCGCGATCGTGCTGACCTACCTCAACCCGAACCGCACCGAATGGGACCTCGCCGAGCAGTACGGCGTCGGGCAGGCCACGATCTCACGGATCATCACCGACTACACGCCCATCATCGACCAGACGCTGCGCGCATGGGTCCCCACCGCCGACGACCTCGACCCGCACGAGCAGCTCATCGTCGACGGATCCCTGCTCCCCTGCTGGTCATGGGCCGACCACCCGGAAGACTACTCCGGCAAACACCACACCACCGGGCGCGGAACGTCCAAGTCGCGGTCAGCCTCGAAGGGGACCTGCGGCGGGTGTCCGACCCGCAGCCCGGCTCCACCCACGATGCCGAGGTGCCGCGCCGCTGCGGCCTACTCGACGGCCCCGACCACCAGCCCCAATCCGTCGGCGACAAAGGGTATATCGGGCTCGGCATGATCACCCCTTATCGGAAACGCACCCGGCGGGGAACTCCTCGAATGGCAGAGGAAATCCAACACCGCAGTCAACAAAATCAGATATGTCGTGGAGCGCGCCATCGCGAGCTTCAAGACGTGGCGCATCCTCCACACCGACTACCGCAGACCCCACCACACCCACCCCGAGACCATTTCCACCGTCATAGCGCTCGTGTTCTATCGAGCGAGTTTTGGATAAGGCTCAAAGTGTGGTGGGGTTCAGAGTTTGTAGTGGAATTCTCGGGCGGCTTGTCCGGGGACCGGTGTACAATAGCGCATGACGTTAGGAGGTCTGATATGCCAAGAGCGAAGAAAGTATCGTTGGCTCTTATCGCAGTGTTGTTCATCTGGTTCCTACTCGATATAACCGGTTTATCATTTGGAACTACTACCATTGTGGTGTCAGCGCTCATTGACGAGCCTATTGACATTGCGTTCGCTTTGGTCTTTGCCATAGCGATATTTCTGTTCGTTTGGCGCGAGAAAGTCGGGGAATGGGCAGTGCTGATATTTCTTTGCGCCTGGGCCACCACGCAGGGTTCCGCGTATTTTCGCGAGGACTTCAGCGGATACTACGCATTCTTCGCAAGAGAAGGAACGCATCGGATACTGCCTCAAAGCACACAGTTTCTGATTAAGGACACATACCATCTGATGCTTGACCTACTCATATTGGCATCCCTTATTGGCGTAATCGTGTTCTTGATACTGTCAAAAGGGGGGAAGAGCCGCATCCCTCCGGCTGGGCAGTGAATGGCCACCAGTCCCCATGCGTGCGTCACGCCGTTGTCGGCCGATTCTCCGTCCGCTAGCCGCGACCAGGCCTGGTCCATCGAAGGAGGTAGCGGTGGCACGGGCGACGGCGGATCGCAGCGCCTGGCAGGACTTGACCCACTGCCTGGCGAACCTCGTCCAACGACATCGATGGTGCAAGAGTTGGGACACCGGACTCCCTTGTTTCGCGATGCCGTATTCCGCCGAGGCGCGCCGGCAGCGGCCGCTGACAGTTGGCCACCCAATCCGGCGGCCGCTTTTGAGCCGTACCATCAGCGACAAGCAGGTCGCCGCCCGCTTTGAGTAGGGAGCGGGCCTTGGTCAACGCCGCCTTCATATCCATGTGGTGCAGGGAAGCGACGAACGCAATAGTATCGAATTGCTCGTCGCTGGGTACAAAGCAGAGGAAATCCTCATGGGCAAATGTGACGTTGGATTGACCTTGAAGACGCAGACGAGCCCGCGCGAGGGTCGGCCCATCGATGTCGATGCCGACCACTGACGTTGACATGGGAGCAAGCCGTTCGATAAGCAAGCCGTCCCCGCAGCCGACGTCGAGCACACTGCCGTGGTGCGCGGCAGCGATCCCGGCAATCCACGCGTGATACGCCGTGCTGTGATTCCGATGCCTGTCCACGGCGCCTATTCTCCCAGCCCTTGACCCATCGACAAGATTGCAGGCTTGCCGAAAGACTCCGCACCGAAAGACCGCCCCGGCCGCGCCAGCTGGACAGGGCGCCGGGCCGTCACAAGAGTGGGGTTGCCGTGGCGCATGCGACGATGGCGTCCAGCGTCTCGACATCGGTCAGGTTCTCGCCCAGCCGGTTGGGCTTCCCCGTACCGTGATAGTCCGACGATCCAGTGACAACAAGTCCCAGCCGGCTCGCCAAACCCTTGAGTCGTTCCTGTTGCTCCGGTGAATTGTCCCTGTGACGGACCTCAAGTCCGCCAAGGCCGGCATCGGCCATTTCCTCAATGGCGGCATCGTCCACAATCCGACCTCGGGACGCGGCCCCCGGGTGGGCAAACACCGCGAACCCGCCCGCTTGGCGAACCAGTTGAATGAGATCCACTGTCAGCGGTGCGTAATGTCGTTCGTAATAGGGACCCCGCGGCGAGAGAAGATCGGCGAATGCCGCCGTCCGGTCCCCAACAATTCCTGCTGCGACAAGCGCGTCGGCTATATGCGGCCGTCCGATCGTCGCCTCCGGGCCGGCTTGGGCCTCCACGTCATCCCAGGTGATAGGGAAATCCTGGCCCAGCCGCTCAACCATTATCCGAGCCCGTACTGCCCGCGAATCCCGCACCTTAGACGTTTCGGCAAGCAGACCCGGATCGAGTGGGTCATGCAGATAGGACAGCAGGTGGACGCTGCGGCCTTGGCAACGAGTGGAGAACTCTGTGCCGCGCACCAGGCCGATGCCGGCCCGCGCCGCCGCTTGCGCGGCGTCCTGCCAACCGGCGGTCGTGTCGTGGTCCGTCAGCGCTACCGCGTCCAGTCCGGCCGCCCGGGCCGCCTCCATTACCTCCGCCGGCGAGTCGGTGCCGTCAGACACGGTCGAATGGGTGTGAAGGTCGATCCGCATCCGCTCAGCCTACGTGGCTCACGCCGCGCTGCGTCTGCCCGGCCAACCAACACCCACGCTCGCGCCAGCCCACCCAGGCCCCGCAACCGGCCCATCCCCCAGCCCCGCACCAGCCCCGCACCCGGCCCATCCCCCGGGTCCTTCCCCCGAACTCAACGCCGCGCAACGGCGTGAGAGGATGCCTCAGCGGTGAGACCATGGACGCCATGAGCGATCAACCCCTGAGCCAACGCAACGACAACCGCTCCCACCGGCCCACATCGCCCGCGTTTCGCGCGTTCATGTCCGAAGGTTGGGCGGCCTCAGACTTCGCCACTCCTTCGCGCTCAGCCGCGGCAGATTTCGCCGCGGAACGCCGGGAGCGCCTAGCCGCCCGCTTCCCCGGTGAACGTCTGATTGTCCCCGCGGGTATCCCCCGCGTTCGCTCCAATGACACCGATTTCCGCTTCCGCCCTCACTCGGCTTTTGCCCATTTGACGGGTTTGGGCACGGACAGGGAACCGGAGGCGGTGTTGGTGCTGGAACCCGTGGACGATGGCGGCCACGAACCCGTCCTCTATATCCGCCCAGCCGCGGGGAAGGACACGTCCGAGTTCTATGCGGATTCCCGCTACGGCGAGTTTTGGGTTGGGCGCCGTCCAACCTTGAGTGAGATCGCCACGACCACCGGCATCCGTACAGAGCACGTAGACGGCCTGCGCGATGCCCTCGCCAAAGACGCCGGCCCTGGAGCGGTTTCGCTGCGGGTGATTCGGGCCGCCGATGAGGCGGTGACCGAGATGGTAGATGAGATTAGGACACAAGCGGGACTGCCGCCATCGTCCGCGCTGCCCGGGGATGACCTCGGCCCAGACGGCGCCCTGGAGGAAGCGGCCAGCGAGGCCCGTCTAGTCAAGGACGACTACGAGATCTCTGAGATGCGGTTGGCGGTCGCGGCCTCGATTCGAGGGTTCGAAAGGGTGGTCCGAGCGCTGCCCCGCGCGGTGGGCGCCGAGCGCGGAGAAAGGGTGGTCGAGTCCGCGTTCGAGTTGGACGCACGCGTT
>JAIRXV010000462.1 GCA_031268115.1 Bifidobacteriaceae bacterium | reverse complement strand
GCGTTGATCTTGCCCCAGGTGGCGTTGTCGCTGTCGTTTGCCATTCTGTGGCTCCGCACCACGTTTGCCGATATCCCGCCATCGTTGACCGAGGCCGCCGCGCTGGACGGCGCCTCCCGATGGCGCGCCCTGTGGCGGATTGTGCTGCCCGTCGCCAGCCCGGCCGTCTTGACGCTGGTGACCTTGCTGTTCCTGTTCACCTGGAACGAGTTCTTACTCGCTTTGGTGCTCGTTCCGGGAAACAGGACCGTCCAAACTGCGCCGCTGGCGCTGTCGTTCTTTGCTGGGAACCAGCGGGGCTCCCAGCCTCCCGTGACGGCCGCTGCCGCCGTCATCGTCGCCCTGCCTGTGCTGATTGCCTATGTGTTCCTTCAACGTCGATTTATCTCCGGAATGATTGCCGGAGCCGTAAAGGAGTAGCTCAACCGATGACCGCTCACGTCCGTGAATTCTTGAGCCCGCTCGTCTTGGCCGATGCTTTGGCCGGCGAGATCGCCGAGGGCATTGCTACGGCCCGCGCGGCCGGGAACCGATATGTGCTCGGATGCCCGTCCGGGCGTTCCCCCCACCCGACCTATAGGGCGTTGGCGCAGATTGTCCGCGCCGCGAACCTGCCGCTGGGGCACGTCATCCTGGCGATGATGGACGATTACGCGGTCCGCGAGCCGGACGGCACCTTTGGGCCTGTCCCCGCCGATGCGCACTACTCTTGCCGGCGCTTCGCCAGGGACGAGATCGCCGGGCCTTTGTCCAGGTCCGCGCCCGAACCGATCCCCGACCGCAGCGTGTGGTTCCCGGCCCCTCACACCCCGGGCGCCTACGATGACCGTCTGCGGGACGCCGGCGGGGTTGACGTGTTCATCCTGGCCTCAGGGGCCACGGACGGGCATGTGGCATTCAACCCACCCGGCACGCCGGCCGATTCGCGCACCCGGGTGATCGAATTGGCCACCTCCACCAGGCTAGACAATCTCGGCACATTTCCCGGGTTTTCCGGAATTAGAGACGTCCCGTCCTATGGGCTGAGCGTGGGTATCGCCACGATCACGGAATTGTCGAAACGCGCCGTCATGGTGGTAACCGGCGCGCATAAGCGCCTGGCGTACGCGCGGTTAACCGGAACCGGGCACTACGATCCGGCGTGGCCCGCCACCGTGGTCCACGCCTGCCGGGATGGTTCGGTGTATGCGGACGGGGCCGCCGTGGGCAAGGTCCCGGTGCCGGCGCATGGGGACGATGGCGGCGGGTCGCGCCGCGAAGGGGAGCGGGCCGATGGCTGAACCTCGCATCCGACTGGGAATCATCGGCCTCGGCCTGATCGCTCAGGCCGTTCACCTACCCAACCTGCACCGCCTCAGGGATGTCTTCGACGTGGTTCAGGTGGCGGATCTCTCCGCGCGCCTCGCCGCGCAGATGGCGGCCGAGTGGGGTATCCCCGCGTGGACCACGTCCGCTGAGGCGGTGTTCGCCAACCCGTCCGTCGATGCCGTACTGCTGCTGACCCCGGGCACTCACGCGGACCTCGCCACGCAGGCCATCGCGGCGGGGAAGCATGTGCTGGCGGAGAAGCCTTTCGCGAACACTCGGCGCGAATGCACCGACGCCGCCGCGCTGGCCGCCTCCAACGGCCTGATCCTCCAGGTGGGGTACATGAAGATGTACGAACCGATGGTGCCGCACCTGGTCCGGGCGCTGGACCAGCTCGGATCGATCCGCCTGGTGCGGGTCACGGTGCTGCACCCCAGCGACGAAGCCCAGTTCGATCACCACCGCTACCTGCGCTACGACGATGTCGATCCGGCAGTCTCGCGGGCGGCCGCGGACCGTGAGGCGGCCACCGTTGCCCAATCGATCGGGGATGTGGGCGAGCCCCTACGCTCGCTCTTCGCGAATGTGCTCCAGGGTTCGGTCTGCCACGAGTTCTCGCTGCTGCGGGCGGTGTTTGGGCAGGCGAGGCTCGCCATCGTCCACGCCCAAATGGGGTCCGATGCCCTGCAAGGCCAGGCCCTGAGCGCGCCACCCCAAATTCAGGGGCTCGGGAAGCTGGGCGAGGCCCAGTTCTTGCTGTCGTGGAACTGGCTGCCGGACTATCCCGAATACGGCGAGGAACTCGCGGTGTTCGGCTCGGCCGGGCGGGCATACCTGCGCCTCCCGGCCCCGTATGTGGGTGATAGCCGCGCTCACCTGCGGATCGAGACCGCCGATGGCGCACAAAGAGTTGGCACGGATCGCCTCGCCAACCACGAAACCGCGTTCGTCGCCGAACTTAGAGCGTTCGCCGCTGCGGTCAGGGATGGCGCCCCCGTCACATCGACCGCGGACGGAGCCGCCTGGGATGTGGCTGGCCTTCAAGCGCTGACCGGTGCGTTGGCGGGGTCGGTGGGGGCCGTCATCGGCGGCGAGGCCGCGCACGCCTCTCCCCAAGGAGGCGCACAATGACCACCGCTCCACTCATCGCGGCGGCGCCCGTCAGCTACGGCGTGTTCGGTGCCGTGGGCGGGCCGGACCTGGCGTTGACGCCACGCCAGCTGTTGGCGCAGATGGCCGAGGCGGGGTACGCGGGCAGCGAGCTGGGGCCGCCGGGGTTCTTCGGGACACCGCAGCAGACCGCACGCGCCTTTGCCGAGGAGGGGTTGGCGATGGTCGCGGCCTATATGCCGCTTCACCTGTCCGCTGGGGAGGAGGTTCTGCGGCAGGACCGTGAGGCGATGGACCGGTCCCTCCCCGAACTCGCGGCGGGGGGCACCCCGGGGGCGATCGCGGTGTTGGCCGATGAGGGCGATCCGGAGTTGATCCGCCACCCCTTCCGCGACCAGGGCGAACGCGGGCTGACGGCGGCCCAATGGGAGGTGGCCGTGGAGCGCCTGGAAGCGGCTCGGCTGCGGGCATCGGCCTATGGCGTCGAGGTGTCGTTCCACCCGCACTACGGCACCTACGTGGAACAGCCGGGAGAGATCGATGCGCTGATGGCGGCATCGTCCGTGGGTTTGTGCTTCGATGCCGGCCACTTTCTGATAGGCGGCGCCGATCCGGTGGCGTACGCCGCCAAGTACGCGAGCCGGATCAACCACGTCCACGTCAAGGACCTTCGCCTCGCGGTGGCCCAGCGCGCCCGGGCGGAGCGGAACGAGGATTTCGAGGGCTGGTGGGAAGACCTGTGTTGCCCGTTCGGGACCGGGGATGTGGACCTGGTGGGGGTGGTCCGCGAACTGCGAGCCGCGGGGTACCGGCGCTGGTGGGTGGTGGAGCAGGACCGTGGCGCCGTCACAGATGAGACGTGGCGGGCGGCCGTGGCCGATCAACGGGCCAACCTTGGGTGGCTGCGGGCGACGCTGGGGTGAGGGGCGGGCGCGGCGTGGGTCCTGCTAAGCTCTAAAGAATCAGCCGCTAGTAGAATTTAGTAGAACTACTCCGTAGCCATCGGCGCCAACATTGCTGGAGCATATGTTGCAACCCAAGATCTGGAAAAGACCACCGTCCCGCGAGATACCGCAGATGACGGCGAGCCGAGCATCCGCTACCGTGGCCTCTCCTGTGCTCGATATCGCGGGGTTGTCGGTCGTGGTCGGCAAGGGACGTGTCCTGTTCTCTGGATTGGACCTCAGCGTCCAGGGCGGGGAGTCCGTTGCTGTAACTATTCAGGCCTTGGTTTCTTGGTGGTGAGGCGATTTGTTTGATTGGCGGTTGTTTGGGGAGGTGAGTCGGTGCGC
>JAIRXV010000415.1 GCA_031268115.1 Bifidobacteriaceae bacterium | reverse complement strand
CGCCCGCCGCTCAGTTCGCCTAGCGTGGCAATCGCGGCCGCGGTCAGGGCGGGGTGGCGCGTGTAGGGGTTGGTGACGCCGGGCCCAAGGCCGATGCGGCTGGTCGCATTCGCCACGGCGGTCAACGCGACGTAGACGTTGCGCAGCAGTCTTTCGTCGGGTATCCACAAATCGTCGAAGCCCAACGCCTCCACCTGGGCCGCGTACTGGGCGAGGTGCGCCATCGGCTCCGCGACCAGGTGGGCGATTCCCGAGCGGCCTAGAGGATTGAGTGGGGTGTTCGCCATGGTGCCTTCCTTCCGATGGGCCGCTATGCTACCAACCGACAATTGCGCCCAGCGATATAGCGTGGCGCCCAGAGATTCGGTCAATGGCGGACCGAAGAGCGGAGGAGACCCATGGCACGCACGATTCTGACTGGGGGAGCCATCTTCGACGGCACGGGCGGTCCGATCGCCGTGAGCGATGTCGCGATTGAAAACGGAACCATCGCCGCGGTTGGGCGCGGCCTGGCGACACGGCCCGGCGATGAGACGGTCGACATCGCCGGCCTGACCCTCGCCCCCGGCTTCATCGACACCCACGTCCACGTAGGCCTTTCGACCATCGATTACCTCCAGGGCGTGAACATGCCGTTCTCCTACCAATTCTTCATGACCGAGCAGAACCTCAAGGCCACACTCGACGTGGGCATCACCACAGTGCGCGACGCCTCCGGAGCGGACCTGGGAGTCCAGCGCGCGGTCGAAGACGGACTGATCGACGGACCGGCCGTCCTGCTGACCATCATCGCGCTCAGCCAAACCGGCGGACACGGCGACCACTGGCTACCCAGCGGCAACGCCCCGGAGATCCTCGGCGTCCACCCGGGCCGGCCCTCAGGGGTGGTAGACGGGGTGGACGAGGCCCGCAAACGGGTGCGCGAATTGATCCGCAACGGGGCCAACTGGATCAAAGTGAACACTTCGGGTGGGGTGTTCTCGCCCCGGGACGATCCGACGCGGCAGCACTTCTCGGACGAGGAGCTGACCGCGATAGTCGCGGAGGCCGAGCGCCTAGGCGTCCACGTCATGGCCCACGCCCACGGCTCCGCCGGGATCAAGGCCGCGATCCGGGCGGGCGTCACTTCCGTGGAACACGGCACCGACCTGGACGATGACGCCATCGAGATGATGCTGGAACGCGGCACCTGGCTGGTCCCCACCCTTGGAGTGGGCCAGTACATAGTGGACCGCGTGGACGCCGGGGACGCCATCCCGCCTGAGATTGCCCGCAAGGCCAAGGCCAACGGCGAACTGCGGGCCGATTCGTTGGCCAAGGCCATCGCCGCGGGTGTGCGCATCGCAATGGGCTCGGATTGTGCGGCCACGGCGCACGGCACCAACCTGATCGAGTTCCGTCTGATGCACGAGATGGGCTTGGGGCCGTTGGCGGTGCTCCACAGTGCCACCGGGGCGGCGGCCGAGCTGATTGGCGTGGCCGATAAGGTCGGCACGGTAGCACCGGGCAAGCAGGCCGATTTGGTGCTGATAGCGGGCGATCCATTCGATTTCGGCGCCTACCCCGGCAACCTGCGGGCCGTATACCGGCGCGGCCAGCGCGTACGCGACTATCCGGCGGCCGGCTGATCCGCGTGTGTCGAAGGCGAAAATCCTGCGGCCGGCCTTTGGCGTGGCCGTAGCCGAAATGCGCCAAACGCAATAGCCTATCGCTCAGCGCAACATTCACCGGTCGTTCGCACGAGGCGACGGCCCCACATCAGGAAGGTCGCAAACCGTGAAGAAGCTCACTCCAGCGCTTGTCGCGACGCTCGCGTTCGCGCTGCTCACAACCGCTTGCACCGCCACCGAGGAAAACCCCGGGACGGCAGAACCCGATTCCTCGGCCACCGCCTCGACCGACGCCGCGCCCGGGCCAACCGAGACGGCGGATACGGGGGACACCGCCATCGGCGACACCGACCCCCAGACCGGCTACGCCGTGGACGGCACATTCACCATCGCGATCACCGGCGATCCAGGCACCCTGAACCCGTTGAACAACGCCTCGACGTTCGGCAACTGGCTCAACCGGTTCCTCTACGATCCGCTGGTTTCGCGCGGCCCCGACGGGGAGATCGTGTCCGGACTGGCCGATGAATGGACCTTCGAGGGCACCAAAGCCACGTTCCACATCGACCCGGCGGCCACCTGCTCCGATGGCAGCCAAGTCACCCCCTCCGTGATAGGCAAGAACTTCGAATACATGTTGAACCCGGACAACCCAAGCACCAACATCGGTTCGGTGCTGCCGAACCGCAACTACACGTATGAAGCGGACGATGCCGCCGGTACTTTCGCCATCGAACTCGACACACCCTTCTCACTGTTCCCCTCGGCGCTGTCCTTCCTGTTCGTGGTCTGCGGCGAAGGCGCCGACGATCCGGAAGCGCTGACCACCACATCCTCCGGTTCGGGACCGTTTGTGTTGACCGAGGCAGTGCCCAACAGCCAGTACACGATGACTCGCCGCGACGGCTACGCCTGGGGCGCGGGCGGGGCAACCACGGCCGAAGAAGGCACACCGGCCACCGTTGTCCTACAGATTGTCGAAAACGAGACCACGGCCGCCAACCTGCTCGCCGCCGGTGAGATCAACGCGGCCGTAGTCAACGGCCAGGACCGGTCGCGGTTGGAGGCCCAAGGGCTTGCTCAACGGACCTTCGTGTCCGGCGGAGTGGTGCAGTCCTACAACCAATCGGAAGGCAGGGTCACGGCCGATAAGGCG
>JAIRXV010000290.1 GCA_031268115.1 Bifidobacteriaceae bacterium | reverse complement strand
TGCCATGGTGATTCTCTTTGTCCTGGTCTGTTGCTGTCTGGCGTCCGATGGCGGGAGCGGGTGGCCGCGGCGCGGGCCGTTGAAGACACCCCGCCCGTGTGTCCACCGCGCTTGGCCGCCTGGGAAGACCGAGCCAGCCTCACGCAGAATGACAAGTGGTCGCATGAACGACGGCGCATCTCACGTTGCGCTGTCAACTCCCCTGGTCTTTCTCTGCCCTTGGAAGAGCCCCCTACGATCCTTCTCGGAACCCGGCCCAACCGTCAGAGTTATAACCGCCAAGGAGCCCTAGCGGGCGGACCGAATGGGTCCTATGCACGCAGCGGCCGCAACCGACAAGACTATGCCAGCTATGAAAACCGCCTGATAAGAACCGGTGACCGTCAATAGAACGCCGACCAATCCGGGTGCCAGTACTGCGGCGACAGTGTTCGCGAGGTTCGCGATACCGAGGTCGCGGCCGCCGTCATTCTTGTTCGGCAGCACGTCCACGACAAGTGCTTGGTCAACCGAGATAATCAGCCCATAGGAAAGCCCCAGGAGAGCCGCCCAGAGATAGAACGAGGTGACGGTGGCACTGAACAGAAATGGGACGAAGCTCAACGCCATTGTGCCCGAGGCCAAGTAGACGAAGGGCTTACGCCTGCCCCATTTGTCCGAAAGTACGCCCGCCACAATGGCGCTGCCCGATCCGAGCACGCCCAAGAACACTCCGAACAGCGCCATGGCCCCGCCAGCCGCCTCGGTGGAGGTGCCAATGTAGTCCGTCAGCAGATAGAGCTGATACAGGAACAGCGAATAGATGGCCAGCATGAGGAAGAACCTGCCCGCCAGCACCAGATATAGGTCTTTACTGCGGGGTGGGCGCAGGGCCCGAAGGGTGTCGACGATGCCGCCCGTGCCCTTGTCGACTTTGACTTGTCGGTCCTTGGTTCCGAAGAACAGTGCGAGGCCTGCGAGCGCTATTGGCCAGGCGGCGATGCGCAGGCCGGCCTGCGCATCGGCCAGAAGGGCGGCCACGATGAATCCGTTGAGCACTAGGGCGGCCATTTGCCCCAGGCCGGCGATCATTGATGCAGGGGCCTTGGGGTTCTCGGCGATCCTATCTGGCAGGATCGCCGCCGCCGGGGCGGTGAAAGCCGAAACCGCCGTGGTGCCAACCAGCCAAAGGGCAAGCAGCGCCGGGAAGGAATCCGTGAAACTGATCGCCGCCATGCACGCTGCCGCTGCGAACCCACCGCCTAGGAGCCAAGGATTGCGCCGTCCGAAGCGCGAGGTTGTGCGGTCGCTCAGAGTGCCGAACACAACCGAACCGACCATCTGCGTGAGTGAGCCGAGCAGGGAGACCATCGAATAGTGCGCTACTTTGGTCAGCGGATCCCATTCGGCAAGGATCTGTTGGATAAGGGTTTGGTTGACGGAAGCGGTAACCAAGAAGCCAAGGCTGCCCAGGAACAGGAATGGACCAAGCCTGCGCAGCGGAACTGCACTTCCTCCGGTGGCCGTCGTACCGCCATCGGACGCATATACGCCGTGATTCTCGATGTGATCTGACATAGCGTCTCCTTACGCTCCGCGCGACGAGGCCCGGCCTCACGCCAAAGCCGTGGGCTGGGCGGCCCGATCGAAAACGGTTCGGGATTCGGTGTCGAAGCGTCGCCACGCGGCGTTCTCGGACCGGTAGGCGGGCCAGGGCGCGGCGCCGGTTTCGGCGAAGGCCAGCCACGCTGAACGCATCTCATCGCTGAGTCCGTCCGGGGCCGCCTCGCCGAGCACCGCACGCGCGCCTGGCTGATCCTGGGTACCGAACACGAACGGGAGTTCCAGGGCGTGGCAGGCGCCCAGGCGCCCGTCGAAGGCCGGCGATTTCCAGGCGAACTCGTACACGTAGCTAGGCGTTGCTCCAGCCCGGTTGCGGGCCTCGACCAGGGCCAGCGTTGTGCGGCGGTACATCCAGTCTGTCATAAAGGTGTTCCATACCGCGCCCCAATCGACTCGACCTGGGCCGGCACCGAACGGCTCCAATGCCTGTGGCCCTATCCCGCGCAGGGCGGCGATCAGCTCGACGGTCGGCCGGTCCGCCGCGTCGGCCAGGCCAGTCGGCACGGTGAACAGGTTGAACTCGTCGGCGTTATACCCGATCAGCAACTCAACGCCGTTTCCCATTCCGGCCGCGGCCGCCTCAAGGGGGGTGTCCGCCAGAAACTCTCCGCCTATCAGCGGCGCAAACGGCAGGTAGTTGACCGCTACCGAGCCCCATGCGCTCGGGTCGGGGTTGGCCAGCACAGACCCGGCCATGTCGGCGCCGATGGCAGCGACTTCGGCCGCCGATGCCGTTCCCAACTTCTGCGCGAGAGCCATCCTGTCCTCTGGGTCGACGCCGAGACCGAGGGCCAATCGCCGGGCTACCAGCACGGCATCGGCCTGCGAAAGCACCGCCTCGGGGTTAGCCGACTGGGCTATGGCGCGGTGAAACAGCCCTCTGGCGGATGGCGCGGCGAGCAGGGCGCACACTGCGACGGCGCCGGCCGACTGCCCCCAAAGTGTGACCCGCGCCGGGTTGCCGCCGAAGGCCGCGATGTTGTCGCGCACCCATTCCAGTGCTGCGACTATGTCCCGCAGCCCAAGGTTGGGGATGGGGCCAGCGCTGGGTTCGTTCAATGGGCAAAAGCCGTAAGCACCCAAGCGGTAATTCACCGCCACCACAACTGCGCCATCGGCGGCAAGGCGGGAACCGTCATACCAAGGAAAGGCGTTGGAACCAGCGGTGAACGAGCCGCCGTGGATGTACACCATTACCGGGCGGCTACCGTCCAGGGCGGCGGTAAAGATGTTGAGGTTGAGATAACCGCCCGGGCCAGGCGGAATCACGACCTGCGGGACTATGGGGTCGGAATCGGGCGGCTGGGGTGCGCTAGGTCCGTGGCTCTGCGCCAACAGCGGCTGCGTCCAGGCGGCCGCAGCAGCAGGGGGAGCGTAGGGATTGTCGGTCGGGTCGGACTGATAGGGGATGCCGAGAAAAGCCACAGTCCCATCGGACCTGGCCAAGCCGCGCACCTCGCCTGAACTGATTCGAGCTGTGGGGCCGTCTTCCATGATCTTGGACCTCCGCTGTGAGGGGGTGGACCGGCTCTGGCCCACGCCATGCGTTGCAGTGTAATGCATACTTGCATGCACTTGCAATTACCGTGGAGCGAACCAGGTGATGGCCCCGATGCGTCGGGCCTGGCGCCACCGAGGGGAACGAGAGTGCCCAGCAGAGCCAGGCGTGCGCCACCGCTGGGTCTTAGGGGAGAGGGCGGTCAGCGGGTCGGCGCCGGAACACCCAAGAATTGGGCCCGCAGGTACAGTTACGCCGTGGCCGAATCCTTGCGGGAGCGCAACAAGGCGCGCACTAGGAGGGCGATCATCCGCGCCGGGCTGCGATTGATCGCCGAACGCGGTTTCGATGGCGCCACCATCCCCCTGATAGCAGAGGCCGCCGGGGTCTCGCCACGCACGGTCAGCTACTATTTCCCGGTCAAGGCGGACATCGCGATGGGGCCCATCAGCACCATCATCGACCGGTTGGAGGCGATATTGGCTTCCCGCGCCCCCGGAACCGGCACGGTGGAAGCGGTGGCCGCGTGGCTGGCAGACGAGGTTGCCATAGGCGACGAAACCGGTGACGATCTGGTGCGTAGGGCCATCGCCCGCGAACCGCTGCTCCAGGTGCGCCACCAGAACCACCTCGAACGGGCGAAGATCCTGGTGACCGAGGCCCTGGCCACCGATTTCGCCCTGCCGCCAACCGCGCTCGAACCACGGGTGGCCGGGGCCGCCACCATTTCAGTGGTGCTTGAGCTGTGGGGCGAGGAGCACATAGCCGCCGCCGCTGATTTCCTGCCGCGCGCTCTGGCGGCGCTCACCGCCGCCAACGCGTCGCTCACCGCCAGCCAAGTCCGCCCTGAAATGCAACCGGCAACCTCTGTGTAGAACCACCAAACCCGCCAACAAGAACACGGCCACTGGCAAGTGGCCTCAGCGCCCCGCCGCAGCCACCGGACCCTCGTCGCCGGACTCGTCCCCAAGGCCCACGGGCCCGTGACTCCGAGACGCGCCCAGTCCTCTTGGCGCCAATCGGCGTCGCGGGTGGGTGGTGTCAAGGGCGACCCGCAAGGCCTTCCTGGTCAGGGACAGGCAGCGCAGCCAAGTGCCCTTGACACCACCCGTTGTCGACCGACATTGGAGCATCGGACGACAGCTCAATTCTCAACGGAAGCTGGGCGCACCCGAACGGAAGCCCGGTCCACTCCTGGCGGAATACCGGTGCCCAGCGACCGAGATATGCAGAACAAACGCTAGGTCGGTGCGGCCGCTGTTGTGCCGATCCGATGCTCCCGCCACTCGCCATCCGAGACCTGGCTACCCTCCACGCGCCAGGAGTGTCTGCCGTTGCGCGTTTCGGTTCTGGCGGTGACGGCGGCGGCGGTGGGGCTGCTGAAGACTTGGTTCCGCGTGAAGACCATTAGCTCTCCCCGCTGAGCGAGCACTTCCCTGGCAATCAGCGATTCGCACAAGTCTCGGTGCGTGTGAGTGGGTGTCTTGAGCTTGCCTGTAGCCCATCTCAGTCGCGCGTGAGAGTCGGCAAGCACAGTGAACTTGCCGTCAATATCCTGGGCGCGGGTCTGCCCGCCTTTGGGAATACCCACCTCGAACACCGGCGAATCTGAGCCCCCTGCCTCGTTCGCCGTGATCGGAGAAACCGCGCTCTTCCCGCGTAAGAGGTTCACGCCAAGAACGGGAAAGACGTTCTGGACTTCCGCGATGAAGTGTTCCGTTGCTGACACGTCGGCCTCTGGAAGCGCAACCGGCCCAGGAATGGTCTTGTTGAGCACCAGGATCCTGCCTGCGGCGACGGCGATGGGTCGACTCTCGAGGTAGCGTGCGCGCGCTTTGGTCAGGTTCGTGTCCTTGCTGGTGACAATCAGCACATCTGTCCAAGAGTCCTTCCCGCCACCCGTCTCAAGGCGACTGTGCGCTTTCGGGCGATTTCGGACGACATCCGCCCTGCCGATCTGCATGACTAGAGCGTATCACTTGTGGGCAGTTTACGAGCACACCTCTTACGAGCACACCTTTTCGCTAGAACGACCCCCTGACGTGACCGAGTTCGCCGCCAAACTCGACAACGCCATCCGCGCGTCCGTCTACCGGGACCCCGACCTGGTCAAAGCCACGTTCGGCGAGGTCGCCGCCGAATGGTTCGCCGCGCACATGCGTATCCGTGACGCCACCGCCCCGCGGTACGACCGCGAACTGCGGATGTACATGATCCTCAAGTTCGGCCAGCGGCCCATCAACACGATCAGTCCGGCGGACCTGGCCGCGTGGCTTTCAGGACTCCTCCAAGGCACCGCCCCGGCCCGCCACCGGGTCAGCGGCTCCAACCCGCCAGTGGACCTGCCCGCCGCCCATATGCGCTCACGCCTGTCGGCGGCGTCCATCGAGCACATGGTCACCATCCTTGGTCGTCCTTTCACACTCGTCGGGGTGGCGGGGTGGCGGAATTTGAACCCACGACCTCTTCCAGTGGGCCGAGGGTTGCCGCCAGGTTCCGCTGCATCTCAGACTACGTCGCTGACTAGGTACGATGGCGTCGCTCACGTTGCGTTGGATGCCACCGGATGCGGTTGGTTTCGGCTGAAAGTGGACACCAAGTGGACACCAAGTGGACACCAAGTCCGGGACGGCAGCCCCTGGCTTCATAACCCCGTGGCACCGTGATCCAAGAGGCGTCCGATGGCGGCTGCGACACCCGGCGCACCGGCCCGCCACAACGCCGCGAGTGTCACAGCGCCCGACCGGGGAACGGCAACGCCTAGCGGGTCGCAGCTAGGATGGCCGGTACCGACAGATTGGAGATGTCAGATGGGTTCGACACGTCAGCTCACCATCACCCTGCCCGATGAAGTGGCCCAGGCGGTGTGCGAGCGGGTCCGCTCGGGGCAGTACGCATCCGAGAGCGAAGTCGTCCAAGAGGGCCTGGAAACCCTGCTGGCCCGCGACCAAGCGCTTGATGAGTGGTTGCGGGGACCGGTCGCGGCAGCCTATGACAGGATCATCGCCGACCCAAACAGCCTGCTGAGCGCCGAAGAAGTGCGCGCTCATCTCGCCGCACGGCACACCACAAACGAGTGAGCCAATACCGCGTCAAGTGGAGCGACGAAGCGCTCGGCCACCTCGACGCCCTATGGGACCACGTCCCCGACGCCGGTTCCCCACTCAGCGCTGACCGGTTCACTGAGGCGATTGTGGCGCGCTGCCAGCGCCTAGCCGACTTCCCCTATCTTGGCAAAGCGAGGGGCGACATCCGTCCTGGCCTACGCATACTCGGCTACAAGAAGCGGATCACAATCGCTTTCACGGTTCTGGACAACGGCACTGTCGCCATCGCTGGCATCTTCTACGCAGGATGCGACTGGCAGACCATCCTCGCGGACAACGACTGACCCGCCGATAGTCCCGGGACAACGCCTGCGGAGTTGAACCGATCCGCGAGCGCGTCGACAGCGTGGCGGCGGGTGATGGGCGCCGGGCCGAGGTACATCTCGACCATCCAGCGTGCCGCGCAGCGGACGGTCTTAGCGATCTTAGGATGAGCGGCACAGTGGCCCGCCACCGTGCGACCCATCTCGGCGGGACCGGTGACCATCATCAGCAGGCGGCGGGACCGGGCCACCGCGTAGCGTTCGCCGGGCACCGTGGGTAGCCGTCTGGTCGCTCTTCCCCGCGCCTCGTCCCTCACGCCGCGTCCACCAGCAGGGAATCAAGCAGATGGAGTGTCGCATCGGCCTGACGTCCCGGCGAGGGCAACGAGTCAAGCAACGCCCATTCCCGCCTGACCATCTGGCAGCCGTCAACCTCACGCGCCGCCGCCTCAACGTTAACGGTTGTCGGCAGCAAGAACATCACCGCCGGCGATGTCTTCCGGGCGGTTGCCTATTCCAGGGCCTGTGAGCCGGGCTATCCGCGTACACGACCGGTGAGAACGACCGGGTCGGGGAAGGCCTTGCCATGGCGAAGGCCTCTGTCGAGGACACAGTGGGTTCTGCTTCTGTCTGGCCAAGGCTTCCACGGCCTCACCTATCGGGACATCCAATTCGACCCGCCTGACGCCAGGGCGGCGAGCGACCAAAGTCGGCTTGGCGGTGGCCGGGAAACGTCCCGCCAGCCTTCCTCGTTCATCCAGGCGAGCCTGGTCGAGGGCGCTTCTGACAGGGACGGACGCCAGTGCGGCGCGAATCCGTGCAAGTTGCGTCGAACGCGGAACGGCGATCCGAGAGCGGCCCCTCTGGGCCTCGGATTGAGCATTGCCGGGGTCACATCGGATGCGCGCATCGGAATTAAGTCGCGGGGGTCGTGTCGCTGCAGAAAGACACACTCACGCGTACGAGTCAGATGATCGGCATCCCCGCGCCGATGAACGGCTCGGTCGCCTCGGGAAGTGTCGCGAGCCACTGGCGCACCAGGGCCTCGATCAACTTGCTGCGGTTCGTGTCCAGGATCGCCACCTGCTCATCCAGTGACGCCACCACAGTGTCCGGCAACTGCACACTGACCCACTGGGGTGGATCCGCGCCTCGGTAGGCACTCGAGTGGATGACGTACCTGTCGAACTCGTCTGGGTCATCTTCGAACAGCCGATCAAGTTCCTCGACGCTGATCTGGGGCAGGTTGCTGCGCTTGCGCACCATATGCCCTGGCCTCCTTTCTGCTTGCCCTCCTGACAGAGATGATCCTGACCGCCTTTCCTCGTGGTGTCCAAATCACCCTCCACGCCCTGGCGTCCATCGTCGCAGTCAAGGCCCAGCGTTGCTCACTTGCGAACTCCAACAGTTCAGGCAACCGGGCGGGGTCGTCCCACAGGGCTTTCGCTTGTTCGAAGTCCACACCGTGCTTCTCCTTGTTCGAGGCGCTCCTATTCGGATCCCACTCGAACTCCAACTCCGGGCGTGCCCCGCCCGTCGAACTCTCCGACCTACCCCCCACCAGGCCCACCCGGCACACGCACAGCGACCTTCGCGTTCCTCAGGTACGGCACCTCCACCACCGGGACCAACTCCGCTATCTCCTCGAACGGGGTCCCGTAGCACACCACCGCCGCCGGCTTGACCAACCGGACCAATTCCCCAAACCCCCGCATAAACCCTTGCGGGCGGTCCCGCACCCCCACTGTGGCCAGTGCCACCACTGCGCCCTCCACCAACCCGTCGAAACAGAAGTCGAAACTCGCCCCATCGGACCACGACACCGTCGGGATCACTGTCAACCCCGCACGCTGCCAAAACGCCCCACACCACCGATTCCGATAAGTGTTGACAAACTGCTCAGCAACCGGCCGGTCCGTGTACAGAGAGAAATCCGGGCTCAACACCTGCCCATACGCCCGCAAACGCTCAACCTGCTCCTCGGGGCGGTACCACACCTGGTCGAACCGTCCGTCCTCTTCGAAGAAATGGACTGTCAACGCACCCGCTTGCGCATCGTCATCGTCGATGGACGTAAACCGGACCAACGCAAGGTCCTCCAAATCGACATCCTGCGGTTCGATCACCGGCATGTCATACCGGCCCTCCACCGCCAATCCCTGACCGAAATACCACTCCAACGGCCGCAGCCGCACCTCACCCGAAACCATCGGCCAAGCCTACGTCCGCACCGAGGTGTTGCCGACCGGTTATGTGGCCGCCCACGCGCATCTGGCCTACGCCGCGACAGCCTACGGCGTCCAAGGCGCCACCGTGGACCAGTCCCACACTGTGTTGTCTGACGGACTCGGGGCGGCGGGCCTGTACGTCGGGATGACCAGAGGCCGGCAGGCAAACCTGCTGCACGTCGTGGCCGGGGACATGGCGGACGCGAAAGCCCAGCTTGTGGAGGCGATCGGCCGCGACCGGGCCGACCGTGGACTCGATGGCACCGCCCAACCGGCGCGCGACGCTGTGCGCGGGCTGGTCGATGACGGCCCTGCCAGGCTCGTCGCCGCCGAGTTGGCGCGCCTCGACCGGCAAGCCGAGCGGGCGGAACAATGGGCGGCGAGATGGGAGAAGATCGCTGTGCGCCTTGATGCTCTGCGCGCCGCCCATCTGGCCGAGGACCACCAGCTGGCCAGCGCTCTGCGCGACGCTGAGGGACGCGCCGCGCGGGTCCGCGTCGAGGTCAGCGGCCCATTGGCCGCCTGCGCCGAGGCGGACGGCGCCGCTTATCTGGCTGCTGTCGCAGCCGAGGCCGCCGCCAGCGCCAGGCTAGGACGGTGCTGACCCTTCTATGGGTTTTGTCAAGCTGTGATTCGCCGGAGTTGGCGGAAGAGCTGGCGGGTGATGTGTCGTTTGAGG
>JAIRXV010000329.1 GCA_031268115.1 Bifidobacteriaceae bacterium | reverse complement strand
AGTTCGGGTGACCTGAAACCTTCGGGGCGATTCGGTGATCTTGCGGCGGGTCCGGCCAGGAGCAGTCCCGCAACGCCTTGTCCCAGGTGACGCGGCGGGCAGTTGAGCGTCGAGGCGCCGATGCAGATCAAGCCCGGCCAGATGCATAGTAGAAATCCGGCCAGACGCCTAATAGAAACCCGGCCAGATGCCCAGTAGATCCCTGATGACCTGCCGTGTCGCTAGCATGACCAATTGGCCCCGCGTGGTCGATGACCTGTTGCACAGAGACATGGCTGGACTGGCCGCCATAGCGTTGGCGGGCGCCAAGGGAGTCGGCAAGACGGCCACCGCCATCCGCCGCGCCGCCACCGTGCTGTCGCTGGTTGATCCCAGGACCCGCGCGGCGGTGGCGGCGAACTACGATCTGGTTGCCCAACTGGACGGGCCGGTCTTCATCGACGAGTGGCAGTTGGAGCCAACGGTTTGGGACCGCGTGCGCCAAGCCGTCGACCAAGACCCGTTGGCGGGAGGACGCTTCCTGCTGGCCGGGTCCGCGGGCGTGGCCCCCGGCGCCTGGATCCATAGCGGCGCGGGCCGGATTGTGAGCCTCCAACTACGGCCGATGGCTTTGAGCGAGCGGGGAATAGAACAGCCGGCGGTCTCGTTGCGCGCGCTCGCAACGGGTGGCGCCGGGCTTGTGGGCAGCACCGTGTTGGGGGTCAAGGACTACGTCGAGGAGATACTGCGGTCCGGCTTCCCCGGGATCAGGCCACTGGCCGAGGAGCACCGAGGACGTCAACTCGATGGCTACGTCACCCGAATGGTCCAACATGAGATGCCTCAGAACGGCATCACGGTTCGGCGTCTCGAGGCGCCGCGCGCCTGGCTCAGGGCCTATGCGGCCGCGACGGGATCGACTGCCGATTACACCAAGATCCTTTCCGCCGCGACAGCCGGAGAGGGAGACAAGCCGGCGCGGGCCACCGTCGACGCTTACCGAGAGCACCCCCGGCGCCTGTTCCTCCTGGAGCCGTTGGAAGCCTGGATTCCGATGTTCAGCCCGCTGAGCCGGCTGACTGGACGGCCCAAGCACTATCTGGTCGATCCAGCGTTGGCGGCGCGGCTGGTGGGGGTTGACGCGCGCGGCCTGCTGACCGGCGAGGGAGAGACCATCGCGCCTGGGACAGCGACCTGGCTGGGGGCGTTGCTCGAATCGTTGGCGGTCCAATCGGTTCGCGTTTACGCCGACGCGATCAACGCCCAGGTGGGGCATCTGCGCACCAAGGAGGGCGAACACGAGGTCGACATAGTTGTCGAGCTCCCAGACGGGTCCTGCGTCGCCATCCAGGTCAAAGCAGCGGACACCGTGGGGGACCGCGATCTCAAGCACCTGCGCTGGCTGGCCGCCAAACTCGGCGACCGCCTGGTTGACCAGGTGGTCCTCTATGCGGGCGCCCACGCCTACCGGCGCAGGGACGGCGTCGCCGTGGTGCCGCTGGCGCTGCTCGGTCCTTAGCGCTCCAGGCGGAACCTATCGATTGATGAGGAACACCAAGTCAAAGAATTCATTGGACTGCCCGAATTCGTAGGTCTGCTGACCGATCGTCTCGGTCGACTCCCCAGCTCGCCGCAGCGCCTCTTCGATCTGCTGATGATACTGCCCGGCGGGGTTGGAGAACCCAAGCTTCCTGGAGATCTTGCTGATCGCTGACCTGGCGTCGTTCTTGTTAGCCGATCGAATCGCGCCCCAGAGCTCTTCACGCAGGCTAGACAGTCCATCCGTCTCGAACCGACATTGGAACTCAGTCCAGCTTTCCTCCGTCACCTCGCGGAGGTCGTCTAGGGACACAGCAAGAGGCAGCGGATCGGCCCCCCTAATGGCACGCGCCCGTTCAGTCGAATCCTCTCCAATTACCGCCACCTGGGCCCGTCCCTGGAAAAGCTGGAGCTCCACGGTGTTGGCGAAGTGCTGGCTGCCAATGCCGATGTTGTACCAGCGGCGGAACTCCGGAATGAAGTGCTCGGCGTAATTGGGGTTCTCGACCGGCAGTGTGTACAAGGTCGACGCGTTTGGAAAGTCCTTCATCAGCTCGGCCTCAGCGGTTATGATGCATTCGGGTGTGCTGCCTTCAAGGCATTGAAAACGGAGGATGTCCCGCAAGTCGCAGCACTTTTGGCGCATCACCGTAGGCAGGCCACTGAACGTCAGCTCAGGCGGATCGGCCTCCGTCGGCTCTGTCCCCCAGGTGACAAACATGCCCGCGTGGTCGCCGGTTCTTGCCTCGTCGAGTTGCCTGAGCGTGGCCTCAAACTGACCAAATTCGCTGTCCAGGCTGTCGAGCCGCCCAGCGGCCTGTTTCCTGACTTCCTCGAAGTATTCCGTGATGGGAACATCGCCCTTGGCTTTGCGCACTGTCTCCGCGAGCGAGGAGAGCTCGCCGCCGATCTCATACATGGCCGTGCTCAGGGCCGGTGACCGCCCATCGAGGGAGCTGAACAGGAACCTCTTGCAGAACATGTCGCGAATGGGGCTCTCCCTGCACCGAACCTCCAGCGCGCCGGTTTGCCTGCCGAACTCCAGGAATCCGCTCCGGTCAGCCTCACCCATAGTGTGGAACAGGACCCCGTCGTAGAATTCAGCATCGGTCAGGATGGTCTTGCCAAGGAAGAGAGCCTCGATGCGCGCCCGGGTCCTGTAGAACCGAACGAACGCTGAAGTGTCGCCGCCGAACGCGCCTTCTAGGTTGGCGCGTTGGGTCACGCTGTCGTAGGCCTCGGAAAAGATGCGGTTTGCCACGGTATTGCCTTTCAGTTTAGAGATATGTAGGTGAGGACATCATCGGAACGGGAGTCACGTGTGTGCTTGACTTTGTAGTTGTCCAGAAGCGCGGCCAATATGAGTTCGCCTCCATTCTTGAACCTGTCCGTACCCATTGCAACGGTGCGGATGGCCTGACGGCCGATGTGGATGAAATAGGAGGTCGCCAATTGGGACGGGTCGAATACCTGCTTGGATGTGGCTGGGTCGGTGACGAGGCACAGGGGTAGTAGGTTGATGGCCAACCTGTACTCACGCTGGTCGTTGTGGGCATTCGGTTTGAGGAAGAAGGGGTCGAGTCTGCGGAATGTGTCATGGAGGTGGCTGCCCGTGTCAAGGTTGCCGTCCCGTATCAGCGCTTGGATGGCGCTCATGCCGACGTCCAGGTACCGGACGGGCTCGGCGCGGAGCGAGGCTCCGATCATCGAGTCGAGGTGGTGCTGGCATTTGAGCTGTATGTGACTGGCGCTATACTCGACCGATATGTGGAAGTCGCCGCCGTAGATCGCAGCGTGATTATGGGTGAGTCCATACCCTTGCTCCGGTTGGAAGAAGCAGGATATGAACGTGCTCTGTCGCTGCTCTTCGATGCACTGCCTGAGTAAGGACGCCTTGTTGGAGTATTGGTCCGTGGTGAGGCGCGACTTCTCTCCGCGGAGGGCATGCTCGATGGCCTTACTGTAGTCACCAAGTTCGTCTTGTGGGGAGGTATAGTCGTAGTGGCGACGGAAGTAAAGCTTCCCGGTCTGCAACAACAGAGCAAAGTAGTTTGGCCACATGGCCTGCCAGATGAAGTCAGGGGGGGCCATCGGGACTGCCTCTCTGCCTCTGGTGGCCGAGGCTGGGTCCCCGGGCCGCTCAGGGGTCATGGTATCGGGTCAGATTAGATCCCGTCAACAGCCGTCTTCGGTCG
>JAIRXV010000315.1 GCA_031268115.1 Bifidobacteriaceae bacterium | reverse complement strand
CTTGACCACGGCGCTGTCCTCGTGGCCCGGGGCCACCATGCCCAGAGCCTCTAAGACGCTGATCGCCTCTCGCGCGACCGCCACAGGCGCGTCGACTCCGGTTAGCGAATCGCCCGGGGCTATCTGGTCCCCCGGCGCGTAGTCGCCCTCGATAATGGCCATGCCCCACGTGTCTAACGCCCGTTGGGAAAGAGATTCGGGTACGTCCACCCGTCGAGTATCCCACGGCCGGATATGCCGTTCGCCTGCGAATGCGGCCGCGCAGCGCGCGTCTTTCATACCACGGATTGCAGGTGTTGCAGGAGCTGTGGTCCCGGTTTGGTCCCGGCCGGTGGGCGTTGCTGGCATTGGCCCGGCACGCCTATGGGACCGCGTCCGGTCGTCATGGTCGTTCGATAATGGACGCGGTCAACGCCGCCAGCGCGACCACATCGCCTTCGACCGTGCCTCGCATGTAGCTCTCGTACACCGTCTGTTCCGTAGCGGGGTTGAGGTTCAAGCGGTATCCGCGTTCGAGCGCGAACGCGCGGACGAACTCTCGCTGGGTCCGGCCGTTGCCCGGAAGGGATGGAGGTAGTTGACCGAGTCTAGTGGCGATGTTCGTTAATTCGTTGGCGGTCATGCGGCGAGGCTTATGTCCCCCAGGCGCCGCAGGTATTGGTTGAGTTTGGCGCGGTCCCAGGTCCAGTTGAACGGCTGGGCGGTCAGGTTGTACCAGTCCTGGAAGGCGAGGATCCTCTCAGTCAGCGCGTCAACGTTGTCGAAGGACGCCCCGGTGAGGGCCTTGCGGGTCAAGATGGAGAAGAACACTTCGATCTGGTTGAGCCAGGACGCGTGGACGGGGGTGTGGACCAGGACCGCGTTCGGGTAGGCGTCTTGGAGCCTGACCTGCGCGTTCGCGCCGCGGTGGGAGGAGCCGTTGTCGCACACCCAATACACTTTCTCGGCCGACGCGTATGGTTCTCGGCCCATCACCTCGCCGACCAGGCGCCCGAACGGGGCGATCCCGCAGGTCTGGTCCACCACGCCCATGACCTCGCCCGAACCGACATCCATCGCCGCGAGGTAGCAGACGGTGCCCCCGCGCCGGTAGTCCGACTCGACCCTGGTGGGGCCGCCGGGCGCCAGCGGCCGGTTCGCGCCCACCCGCCGCAGGGCTTGTATGCCGGTCTTCTCGTCCGCGGAGATGACGAACTCCGTGTCGCGCAACTCCCTGCCCTCCCAGATCCTTTGATACAGGTCGAGGACGGCGCCGCCTTTGGCGGCGAAGTCCGGGTCGCGCGGCGAGATCCACGACTCGACCTGCCAGGGTCTGAGCTTGTCGGCCCGCAGCCAACGCGCGACGGTGGCCGGCGAGACCGCCGCCACATGCTCAGCTTCGGCCTGGCGGGCTATCTCCCTGACCGACCAGCGCGCCAACGGCACGTCCCTGTCCTCGGGTTTCGAGCAGGCGATCGCTTTGACCTCGGCCACCTGCACCGGGGTGTACCGCCTCGGCCGGCCCGGGCGGGGCCGGTCGCCCAACCCCGGTAGGCGTTCGGCCGCGTACCGGCCGCGCCACTTACGGACGGTCTCACGCGAGACGCCCAACCCGGCGG
The DNA here is from genome assembly GCA_031268115.1 of Bifidobacteriaceae bacterium. Taxonomy (GTDB): domain Bacteria; phylum Actinomycetota; class Actinomycetes; order Actinomycetales; family WQXJ01; genus JAIRRT01. Next base: position 1,068 of record JAIRXV010000315.1, on the reverse strand, counting down.
CGATCTCGACGTTCGGGTCTCCGCGGGCCGCGGCCAGCACGATCTTCGCGCGGGCCGCCATCCGGTGCTCGGCGGTGGGTTTGACCAGCGCCGACAATTCGGTCCGCTCTTCGGCGGACAGGACAATCCGGGCGGGGGAAGACGCCATGTGACCAATCCGAGCGCACCGCCGCGGGCACTGTCCGCGCGACACGCCCGCGCCTGGCACAATGGGCGGCGTGGCGACCATACCCGAATCAACCCGGTCCGGCCTGACCTGGCGGCTGATCGACCGCGCCAGGGAACGCTGGCCCCAGATCAAACACATCAAAACCCGTTTCCGGGGCGCCCTGGCCTACGTCGACGCGGAACTCGAAGACGGCAACATAATCAAATTGTGCCGGCTGCGTTACGGCGGGTCCGCGTCGATGTGGGGATTCGCGATCTGGAGAGCCTCCCACGACGATTACCAAGATTCCTGGCTGGCCACCGGCCACCCGTCGGGCAGCCCAGCCGACTGCCTCGACACCGCCTGCGGCCTCTACCTCACCGACCCCACAGCCTGGGCAGACCTCACCAACCCACCGCCAACGAATTAACGAACACCGCCACTAGACACTCAAGAACACCGGGGGACGCTCGCAAGCGTCGCGCCTTCCAACAGGCACTCGCCGGGATTCCCGGTGACCTCGGCCAGAGGGCCACGCAAGGGGGCGCCGCCTGGCCTAACTGGCCACCCAACGCACCCAGTTCGTTCCGTGGTCACTTCGGCCACCCCACGCCTTGTCGGCACGCATTTGGGTGATGATGGCATGTAGCCAGCGCCCGTCAAGTCCCGGCGGCGGGTTCGAACAGCTATCGCGTCCAGCCAGGCAGACTGGTGTGAGCATCCGATTCATAGATGGCGCAGCTCACCGCCACGGCACTGTCTCCAGGTTGAGGCCAAGCGCGTTGTACAAGCATGATTTCGGGATGCTACCGCGCGGACGTGGCGAACCTGCAAGTCAAGAACATGCCGGAGGATCTGCACCGCGCGGTGGCGGAACGGGCCAGGAGGCGAGGCACAACCATGTCTGCCTACGTCACCAC
>JAIRXV010000239.1 GCA_031268115.1 Bifidobacteriaceae bacterium | reverse complement strand
GCCGAGCCAGGCGAGGCGCAGCATAGGCGAGCCCGATTGCGAAAACGCCAGCCTCCCCCACGGGAACCCGCCCACCGGGAAGACTGCCCGCAGCTCCTCCACGGCCGTCCAAATGGCAGCGAAGGCGAAAGCCGCTGCGGCCGGCGAGGCGGCCAAAGGCCGAAGGCGCCGCGCGAAACTCCAGGCCGGTCCCACAATCGCCACCAGCAACGCGGTGGCAACGGTCAAGAACGCCCAGGGCACGGTGCCGGCGGCGACTCGCGCCCACCAAAACATGGGCGCATACAGGGCCATGGCGTAGAGGAACACGGCCGCGAAACTCGCAACGGCCCCCAGGTGCGTAAGGGCACCCCAAAGGAGCCCTATCGACGCGATGGCGGCCGGCCACACGTCGAACGAAGGGAACGCGAGGTGACCCACTCCCCCGGCGGCCAGGGCCAGCGCCAAGCCCAACAGGCGGGACCTGAAGGGAGTCGGTGGGGGCACGGCGCTCAGCATACGCGCACGGTGTGGGGGCAATCGTTGAGCCGGTTCACACGCCCTTCGGGCCGCGCGGAGCCCTCATGGTGCCCCGGTGTTGTCTAGTGAGCGTGCGAACCGGCAACGTCATCCATCCCCAAAGGGCTTTGCTCTTTGTGTTTGCCCGGCCCGGCGGAACATGGATACGGCACCACAAGTTACTACCGTCAGCGGGGATCGCCAAATGGGCTCTGACCTGCCTAAATACCTTAGACCTGGGGTGGCGTTGGGGCAGCTGGCGGCAGCGCGAGATTTGCTCCGGCGAGTCGTCTCGGCGTGTCGTCACCTTCAGGTTGCGGGTTCGGCTCTGTTGCCGGGCATTGAGAACGATAGGGGCGAGCTTTGCCGACACTTTGCCTTGGAAGCCTGCTAGCTGCTGCGTCTCAACTGGTTAGCGCGGTCTGCGCCGATCCAGTTGACGCAGCCGTCAGCCGCTTTGTCAGCGGCCTAGGACACCTAGGGTCCGGACGCCGCCACCACTCCCCTGCGGACACGGCGAAGGGCCTCGCGGGCCGTGGATCGCAGGGCGACGCTCGGCGCGACATCCGCGATTTGATCCAAGACGTCCACCAACTGGGACGCCAACCGGACGAAGTCCCCAGGGGTGAGCACGTCCTCCAACACTTGGGCGAGGGTATCGCCGTGGGCCCACCGGGCAATCGATGCCGAGGCTCCGGCATCGGGCGGGGCGGTGGGGGGAACGCCGGCCTCACGTTCGATCTCGGCCACGTCGGCAGCGATTCGGGCGGTCGCCAAGACGGCCCGCCGCATGGAACCGGGCACTTTGGACGATGCCGCCCCCTCCTTGGCCTCAAAGACCAAGCCCGTGACCACCCCGGCCAGGTCGTCGGCACCGAGCCCATCCCACGCGCCGGCGCGCAAGGCCTCAGCGACCAGGATGTCGCGCTCGGCGTAGACCCGGGCGAGGATGCGTCCGGCGGGGGTGGCGCGCCATCGTCCAGCGACCTCTTCGATGTAGCCGCGGCGAGTCAGCACGTCGCAGACCCGATCGAACTGTCGCGCCACGGAACTGGTCCGTTTGTCGATCCGTTCGCTCAAGCGGGTGCGTTCCGCCTCTGCCCGGTCGAGGCGGAACGCCCACCGGGCGTGTGTTTCGCGGTCCGGGCAGGCGTGGCATGGGTGCGCGGTCAGGGCCGCCCGACACTGCGCGATCCGCGCCTCAACGCTGGCCGGGACCAGGCTCGTGGCCCGCCGCGGGGCAGGGGCCGTCCTGACGGCGGTCCTAACTCGGGCCAGCATGTCGCGCCGCGAGGCAGGATCGCGGCCCGTGAAGCGTTTAGGGACGTGAATGTGAGCGACCAACACCAGCCCAGAACCGATGTCGTGGGGCGCCAGCCGGCGGACCGTGCCTCGGGCCGTCAGCGCGAGCGGGTGGAGGGCAGCGGACGGATCGGACCGGGACGATCCGATCTGCCGCGAATCCGACCCCAACTTAGAGAGTTCTACCGGCGCCGCTTCCTCCGTGGCCTGCTCGCGCCCCCGTCCGTCCGGGGCGTTCCCTACCCTTCGATTCCGGCGGCCTTCAGGGGCGACCTCAGTGTCCAGAAGCAGTGCCTCACCCTTGTACTTGCCGTGCCCGATCCGGACGATATCGCCCCGCCGCAGCCCCGCCAAGACTTGCCGGTTCGCGGCGGCACGAGCTGCCGCGGAGGCGCGTGAAGCCTCCTTCTCCAACTCGCCGATTTCGCGCCGCAGGGCCGCATACTCAGCGAAATCCCCCCGATCACAGGCCATCGCCTCGGCATACCCGGCGATGGCTTCGTCGTATTGGCGCAGTTCGCGGGCCAAACCCACCACCGCGCGGTCCGCCTGGAACTGAGCGAACGACAATTCCAAGACATCGCGCGCCTGCGCCCGTCCCACCCGTTCAATGAGATTGATCGCCATGTTGTAGGTGGGCCTGAAAGCCGAACGCAGCGGGTAAGTCCGTTTGGACGCCAGCGACGCCAACACCTCCGGGTCGAAATCCCGGTGGACCACCACCACGCCGTGCCCCTCGACATCGATCCCGCGGCGCCCCGCCCGACCCGTCAGCTGGGTGTACTCCCCCGGGGTCAGAGCGGCATGCTCGGAGCCGTTCCACTTGTCGAGCCGGTCCATCGCCACGGTGCGAGCCGGCATGTTGATCCCCAAAGCGAGGGTCTCCGTGGCGAACACCGCTTTGATCAGCCCGCGCTGAAACGCGATCTCGATCGCCTGCTTGAAAACCGGCAGCATGCCAGCGTGGTGAGGCGCGAACCCGGCCTCGGCCGCCGCACGGAACGCGGGAAAACCCAACGCGTCCAGGTCCGTTCCCGGAACCGCCGCAACTGTCGCGTCTAGGAGATCGCGGATCTCGAAGCGTTCGGCCTTCGAGGTCAGCCGCAACCCGGCCTCGCGGCACTGCTCAACGGCCTGATCGCAGCCCGAGCGCGAGAACACGAAGAAGATCGCGGGAAGCAAACCTGCCCGGTCCAGGGTCTCGATCACCGCGAACCGGGGCGGTGGCCGCAACACGCCGCCGCCGCTTCCCCGCTGCCCGCGCCGCCGCCCGTGTCCGTACCCGCGCGGACCAGGAGCGAGAGCCCCCCGCCGGCGCGATGGGCTCAAGGAGGCAAGCTCGGGGTTGAGGCGAGGGCCGCCATCGTCCGTTTCACCGGGCACATACAGGTCCACCAACCCCTCCCTGGTGAGCACGAGCTGCCACAACGGGACCGGCCGAGTCTCCGACACCACCACCGCGACGTGGCCGCGCACGGCCCGCAGCCACTCCCCGAACTCTTCGGCGTTGGACACGGTTGCCGACAGCGACACCACCTGCACCCGCTCCGGGAGCTGGATCAGCACTTCCTCCCACACGGGGCCCCGGAACCGGTCCGCCAGGTAGTGGACCTCGTCCAGCACCACCACGTCCAGCGAGTCGAGGTCCGGGGAGCCGGCATACATCATGTTCCGCAGAACCTCCGTGGTCATCACCACGATGTCGGCCCGAGGGTTGATCGAGACATCCCCCGTCAGCAGCCCCACTCGCTCGCGTCCGAACTGTTCCAGGTACTCCCTGTACTTCTGGTTTGACAAGGCTTTAATCGGGGTGGTGTAGAAGGCCCGCGCCCCCCGTTGCAACGCCTGGACGATGGCGAACGTCCCCACCACCGTCTTCCCCGCCCCAGTGGGGGCCGCCACGAGGACGCCGTACCCGTCGAGCACCGCCTCGCAGGCCTCGCGCTGATAGGGGTCGAGGGTGAACGGCAGCGTTGCCTCGAAGTCCGCCAGCGGCCGGGTCCGCTGCCGGCGGCGGAACGCGGCATACGAATCCGCCGGGTTGGTCACGCGGGACAGGGTAGCCTGGGCGGCCCCACGCCACGCCCAGGCGGGGCCGGTGGGCGCGGGTGGGGCCGGCCGGCGACGGGTGGGGGCCGGCGGGCGCGGGTGGGCGCCGATGCTCGCGATAATGGTGCGAGCGGGCCGGTGGGCGCGGGTGGGCGCCAGAACGGCGGGAGTGGGCGCCGATGCTCGCGATAATGGTGCGAGCGAGCTGATGGGCGCGGGTGGGCGGAAGGCGGCATCGGCCTTCCTAGTCCGCCGGCGGCGCCAACACCCGCAAGGCCCTGGGGACCACCTCGCAGCGCAGTGGGAGCGGGCCGATGGGTTCGCCATCGGCGTACGCCTCAGGCGGGGCCAGGCCCAGATGGGGGGCCGCCTCGACGGTGACTACGCTGCCCCGCACCACGCTGACGACACGATGCTACAGGTGCGCCCCCTTGTACACCTTGGGGAACACCGCCAGAAGACCCCGACGTGTCAAGGCCCCGGCCAAGACAACGTCCGCGACGCCATCGTCGAACTTCGCGTTCGGCGCGATCATCATTCCTCCCCCAAAAGCCACCCCGTTCGCTACGGACACGAGGGTGCCGGGGAACTCGGACACCTCGCCATCGACGGTGATCCGGTACCCGAACGGCGCGAAACGCCCCAGTTCCACGAGCAACGCCCGAACGTACCGAGCCGCCCCAGAGGGCCAACGCATTCGGTTGGTGGTGGCGTTGACGGCGGCATCGAAGCCCGCGGACAGAACTCCGACGTACCACTCGACCATGCCGTGGTGGGTGAGATCGGTGACCCGCACCGCATCGATG
>JAIRXV010000269.1 GCA_031268115.1 Bifidobacteriaceae bacterium | reverse complement strand
CGATGGCGTAACCTCGTTCACCGCGGTGCCGACCGCCCCGTGTACACCCTGGACAAGACGGAAGTTCGGGCTTTCCTGTGGACCGATATCGTCCCACGTACGCACGAGGCGCCGATTTTCGGCGCCGAATTCGAGCGGCCCGCCGTCTTCCGTGTTGCTCGCGGAATCCAACTCCTCCACAGTCGCCGCTTCTAGCACATTACGGGCGGTCTCGCCGACAGCGTAACGGCCGAGCTCCAGCCAAGCATATATTCGAAGTTGTACGCTTTGCCCAGGGTTCAGGCGGTTGCCATGATTCTCCGAAGGCCACCCGAATGTCACCGTTTGGGGGGTTGCCGCCCCATCCAGCGCGAAGGTGGGGGTTGCCGAAATGGTAGACACTCCGGTTCCTCCGGAGGTAGCCAATTCGTAGGCTTCGCCGGCATGAGGCCCGGAAGGCACGGGCACGTAGTGGACGCCTTGGGGCAGTGTGTCCTTCAGCTCACGCAGCGACACGTAACCCGGATCTCTCACACGATCACCGGTGTTAGCGACAGTCAGCGTGTACGGGAAGACCACTGCCGTGGCCGGGGAATCGCCCGCGAAGACCTTGCGGATCCCGGCATCGTCGTTTAGTCCTAGCCTGCGTTCACCGAGTACCCACGTGAGGTCGGTGTCCCCACTCTCCTCCACCGTCTCGCCGCCACGGGTCGCGGAGGCATATCCCTGACTCGCTACCGCCCCGGGGAACGCGACTGGCCCGGAGCCGTCGAGCTTAGAGGTTCGCAGTTCAGCGGTAAACACCAGCGAGGCCGTCCAGTACGGGCCGATGTCGCCGCCATCGTCCCGTGTGAACTCCGCCCGCAGCCCTTGGATAGCCGAGTAATCTGCGGGGGTCACGCTTGGGGGCAACGCCACATCTTCGGGCGCCGATGCCGGCCCGCAAGTCCACATGTCCGCGGGAACACCGTAGACGCACAGCCGCACGCGATCAGCGCCACCGGCGCCCCTTATGGTCGTTACCGAAGTCAGCGCCGTGAACCGAACGTTGTTCCAGAAATCGGCGTTGACCGCTGGATCGTCCAGAAGCGTCAGCGTGTCGGCCCCAGCGTTCGACCTGGCCGAATGGGCACCGATCTCCACGCGAAGCGGCGTGTCCCGCTCCGGCTCGGCTAACACACTCGGGCGAATCGTCCTTGAGGCGGCGACTTGGAGGCGCCCGCCAGCTAGGTAGAGGCTCGCATCCTGCAAATCGCCGTTGTATCCCGCTCGAGTGCAACCAGTCTCATTCTCGCCGCATGGAGAGAACTGCACTGGATCGTACGATTGGACAAACCCCCAATTGTCGACCCGCACGGGCGCAGTATTCGCGTCGAAAGACTGTTCGGCGCCACTGCCTCTCAGCGTGGTGCGGACTCTTACTGTCAGCTGCAATGTAAAGGCGTTGTCCACAGAAATGGATCCGCCTGAGTTGACCACATCCACCCCTTGGAAGGTCACGGAGATGCCGACGATATCGGCCAGCGCGTCCGCGCTCAACGCTTGGACAGCCGCGACCGAATGCGACGTCGCGGTTCCGTTGGCGCTCACCAACCACACGAGTGAGGCGTCCCAATCGACCTCAGCCGGCAGGGTCGCATCAATGGAGACTCCTTCCAGCGTGAATCGGTCGAAGAACGACTCACTGGGAATCAGATCGGCCACCGGCACCCCGGCAAACGGGTTAGCTTTGGCCCCCACTGGACCGATCTCAGACTGGTTCCGGCTCAACCACGCCGGATCGCCTATGGCCGGCTCGCTGATCCGAAGATACGACGCTTTGGCCGCATGAGTCGACGCGCTGCGACCCGTAAACGTCACAGTGGTGCCAGGCATGGGTGCGCCCGGACCGCTTGGCAACACCAAAGGCGCGTCCGCTGTGGAGCCACTACCAACCTGGCTGGTTAGTGTAACGCTTGGCGGGGTGTCCGCGATGAACACCAACGCGCGACTGCTGTCCTGAATTAGGACGGGCCGGCCGTTCATTCGCGTCCCGTCAAGCCTCACCGTGCTTCGCACCACCCCGGTGGCGAAGTCCTGGCCGCCATCGTCCTTGTAGTTATACGTTGCGGTCGCGGTGACCCACTCGCCGTTGGACCGTTTCTGGTTGCGCAATTGCCACTCAACGGTAAACCAGCGCACCAGGGCCCCAGTTGCAGCGTCCCAGGTGTTGGTGATTCCCGAGTCCTGCGCTGGCGCAAGGGCATCTGAGTACGCGGGGGCCGCTGGGTTGGTCTTGTCCCGCGCCTCATAGTTCTCCTCGAGCTCTAAACGCAGCCCGATGACCTTTTCGGGATCGAAGTCAGGGTAATCCACCAGGGCGAACCCAACAAAGCCCTGGGTCGGAGTGGACCAACCGCCCGCTGGGGGTGTTACGCTCTTCCACCCCACGCCCGCGACGTAGAGCTCCACACCGCAGACCTGATCGTACTTCAGCGCCCACCCATTGGACTTCGGTTCATCGCTCAGGTCTATTGGCATAACCCGCACCAAATCGAAAGCATCGAAGACCGACCCGGAGACATTAGCGATGGTTGGGGCGTCCGCGGGTGCGGTGAGCCTCACCACGCTAAACGAGCCCGAGGCATCCCATAGCAGTTGCGAGGAGCGAACCTGGCCGGCCTGCGCGTTCACCTCGACGGCCTGCTGGTTGGCATTGCTACCCTCCGCGTTCAACCACCGCTGAGCTACGACAGCTCCATACAGTCCATAGGTTGTTTTATAACCCGCCTCAGGGGATCCTCCCCCCGCGCCGGGGTCGGCACCGATGTTGGCTTCACCTGAGTTGGTGCTCCGATCCGATACACCGGCGCCATCGTCCACGTTGACACGGCCCTCGGCGGTCGCGAAGTTGACGAACGCGCGGCCCCCTTCCTGGGCGGTCGGCGCGCCCGTGTGCCGCAAGTCAGACCGGGCCGTGAACCCAACATACGGGTTGACACTCTGCCCGGAAGCAAACCCAGACCCAGTATTGACGAAGGTGAAACGAACACCGGTGACATCGCTCAAGGAAACGATTCCAGCTGCGGCCGCCGCAGCGGCCAGCTCCCCTTGGCCCCAGGAAGCGGCAAACGCATTTGAGGCGGTGTTTTCTGTGCCTTGAAGCTCGAGGTCCACCCAGCCGTCATCGCTGGTCGCGAGTGCCACGCTCAAGACAGTCCCTCCGGGGATCGCCACAGACGGTATCGAGACCAAGTCGAAGCCATTCCAGAACTCCGCGTCCTGGTCCGCTGACTCGTCGGGCAGTGCATCCTCAACCACGAGTCTGTCGGAGCGCACGTATCCACTGTTCGTGGCGACTGTCGCATGTAGGGACGCGACCATGGGATCGTTCGGGCCTACCGAAACCAAATCTGGGGTGAGGGCTTTGTCGATTGTCGCTTCGATCTTTGGATCGACAACCGCCACCCTTGCCGAATGGGACGCGGTGGCGGAGCCCCCGTTGCTGCCCTCGACACGGCCAATCGCGGTGTTTTGGGGTCTAGCTGTTTCGTAACTGCCGACGGCCACCGCATCGCGGGTGCCGAACCGTACCCGTACCTTTGCCGAGGCATTCGCCTGGATGGCTTCGGGAGCGGACGCGCGAAACTCGACTGCGAACGCGGTCACCGGAGCTAACGCGGCCGGCCCATTGGGAGTGCTTCCGTCCGCGAACGGTACAGTCTCATCCGGCTCGCTCGCGAAGCTGTAAACAACCTGCCCCGATGTTGCGCCGGCCGGGTAGGCGACGGGTCCCGCGAAGCCAGCGAATCCCAGGCCTTGGTCCGCGAAGTCTTGCGCCGCAACGCCGATCGACTTGACGGGTTCTTTACCCGAGTCGTTGCGCGCGATCAGCTCGCCCGTCACGTAATCCCCGGCCGTCACGCCGTTGGACAGGAAAGAGGCACTGGCCACTACGGCCAGGCTCGCCGGATCCACGCCGTATGCGGCTGTGACGGGGGCGGCCGAAGCGGTCTGCCCCTCTAGGGCAACGCTCGCCCCGACGGGGGCAACAACTGACGCGCCCGGTCCGCCTGGTGAAAAATACTCGGTTTCGGTTTCGCGTCCCGTGGCGCGTTGGACCACCCTGAACTCGATGCTCGCTTCTGCATCCAGGGCGATCGTTCCGGCGTACACAACGCGCAGGCCTGCGACATCGCTCGATCCGACGCCGCCGGGCAGAGTGCAGCCGGCCCCGGCAGCCCCCGACCTCCAAGTCCAAGCCCCTACCCCAGAGTCGAACACGTAAGCGTCCACAGTCACAGTTTGTGCGCCCTCAGGAAGCGGGCAAGCGCCGAAGTCCTCAAAATCGACCAGCTCAAACGGATTGTCCGCGCCCAAGGATGCGACGCCATCGTCCGCTGCCGCGGGAAGCAATACAGTCAGCGACTCAACTGCCCCGTTGGAGGTGTTGGTGGCTGTCGCGGCGATAGTCGAGCGCGACCCTGCCGCTACCGCACTGCTCGGGTTCCATGATGCCGCGACAGCAGCACCCAGGGCCGATGGGACGCGGACGGTGACCTCGGTCGAATCCTCATCCGGTTCGGAGTTCTGGGCAGTCGATGCGACCGTGTTCACAATCGGCAACCCCACAATCGGGCTTTGCGGCGTCAAATCGGAGGGAAGGTGGAGG
>JAIRXV010000071.1 GCA_031268115.1 Bifidobacteriaceae bacterium | reverse complement strand
CGCGGTGATCTGTTCGGCCACCTCGGGGTCAATTCCGGCGTGGTGGATGAGGTGGGCGTAGTGGTCGCGGAGGGCGGCTGCGGCGATGGTTTCGTATTCGGCGGTGAGTTGGGCGATGGACCGCCAGGTCTCGTGTTCTTGGGTGGCGGCGGTGTGGGCAGCGGGTTCGGTGCCGCTGGTCTGGAGGACAGCTCGGAGGATCGCTGTTCCGGTGGGCCGGGTGTCGTTGGGGAACAGGGCTGCGTGGGTGGGGTCTGCTTGGTCGGTGGCGACGTAGGCCGTGTTGGCGTGGCGGCCTCGGGTCATGGCCACGTACAGGGCTTCTCGGGTGGTGGCGGGGCCAGCGAGGACGTGGGCGGTGTCCACGGTGAGGCCCTGAGCACGGTGAGCGCTGGTGGCATATCCAAGGTTTACGTGGTCAGCGACATAGGTGGCGGGCAGGATGACAGCGGCCCCGACACGCCACCGAAGACGCCGGACGGTGATGGCGCCGTCGGTGTGGACTCGGGTGACGGTCCATTGGTCGCCGTTGCGGACCCATCCTGAGCGTCCAGCGATAAGACGCCGGTCGTTGCGGCGGGTGGTGATCACGTCGCCGCGTGAGGCCCGGGTGCCGTCTTCCAGCGTGACTTCAACCCCAGGATGGACGTGTCCCGCGGTGATTCGGTCGGTGCGGGCGCGTTGGTTGAGGGCGGTGACGGTTGACCGGTCTGCGGCGATCAAGACCGAGACGAGTCCGCTAGTCGTGTCGTGGCGCCAGGCCTGGTAGGCGGTGTCGAGCATCGCCTGGGTGTCGCCCTCGCGGATGCGGTCGTGCTGGGCGTATATGTCGATGACCTCGGGGTGTGCGTGGCGCAGTTCGAGCGAGGCGAGGTTCTCCCACGGGTTGCGGAATCGGTGGATGTCCACGAGTTGCGCTGCGTCGGGCCGCCCGTTGGCGAGCATCGCGAACGCTCCCCCCGCCTGGACGGACTGCAACTGGGCGGGGTCGCCGACCAGGAGCACCTTGGCTCCTGCGCTGGCGGCGGCTTGTGCGATCCGGTCCAGTGCAAAGGTCCCGGCAAGGGTGGCCTCGTCGACGATGACGAGCTGCCCCTTGGTGAACGCGGCCTTCCCGTGTGCGCGGTCGGCCAGCCATTTGGCGGTGTTCTCGGTACAGATGCCGAGTTCCTCGCCTAGGACGTGGGCTGCGGCGGCCGATGGCGCCAAACCCACAACGTTTCTGGTGCCGTGAGCGTGTTCCCAGGCGTGGCGCAGGATCGCCATTGTCGTGGTCTTGCCCGCTCCGGCAGGGCCGATCAACAGGTCGATCGCGTACCCGGAGGCGGCGATGGCCTCGACCGCTTGGACTTGGTCGGTGGATGCGCGCACACCGTCCTGGCCGGCGTGGTCGATGGCGGCCCGCACGATCTGCGGATCCACCGCGGGTGCATTTGTGTCGCGGGCCAGGTTGAGTAGGCGTTCTTCGGCTTCCCAAAGGTGTTGGGAAGTGAACGCGGTCGATCCGACGGGACGCAACCGGCTCGACCCATCCGCGCGTTGGAGCGCGACCGGCGTCACACCAGATTCCGGTGTGAGCGCGAGGCAGGCGCGTTCGGCGGCGTCAACAATGGCTTCGACTACGGTTTCGCGGTCAGTGAGGGTGGCGAACCTCCATGTCATGGTTTGGCGGGTAGCTTCCGCGTGCAGGTTCCACCGCCGCCACCACTCGCTCACCGAGGGCGTCCAAGAGGTCCAAGGAAACGTCATCGGCCCGAAGCATGGCCACGGGCCGGACGTCTGCAATCACCTGCCTAGCCCATACGCTCGCGTCTTGACCCAAGACTTGTTTGGCTCGGTCGCGCCAGGCGGCGGTCAGGTCGGCAAGGGAATGGACTTGTTTGGTCGGGCGGGTGTCGAGGGTTGCTTGTTGCCACAGGCGCAGAACGGTCCGGGTGGACGGTTCGCGGCCGAAGGCGTCCCGGTAGTCCTCGACCAACTGGTCTTTGGCTTGTTCGATCACGTGGGTGCGGGTGGAGAACTCGCGGACCAGTTCTGGTGCCACGGCGGCCAACTCGAAGGCTGGGTTGCGGTCCTGGCCGCGTTCGCGGTGTTCCCATTGCAGGGCGAAGCTGCCGGTGATCCGGTCGGCCAACACGGCGTTGTAGAGCTCGGACAAGGCGACTACTGCTGCGTGCATGGTCCGCCCGTCCAAGGATCGCCATGCTCCGTCAACGACTGTCCGCCCCTTGTTTGCGATTACCACGTGGGTGTGTAACTGGGGGTCCCCGGCGCGGGAGTCGTAATGGTCGAACTGCATCGCTGCCACTCCGTGAACTGGGGCTTGTTCCACGGAGCCGGTGGTGGGGTTCTTCGCTCCGATCCTGGTTTCGGCGACGCGGCGCTCGAGGAAGTCGAGCACCTCGTTGACTGCGGCGTGGTGGGCGGCGGCGATAAGCCCTTGGGTTCCGGCATCGGCCACCGCCCACAGCGCGGACACCGATTTGGGAACCGAAAACGTCAAGTCGAACCCGACCACCGCCCGACGCTGCCCCTTCGCCTGTTCCTCTGCAACAATCCGGGCGGAGTGGTCTTGTCGTTCAGTCTGGCTGAGCGTGCCGGTCAGATGCGCGATGCGCGCCCGGGTGCGCTGCTCGACCGTCCGGTAGTGCCGGTATCCGCCGCCGAGCGTGGCTCCGGTCACCGGGTCCAGACCCTCACCGAGCAACAGTTCGAGTTGGGTCTGGCCCACCTCGTCACCCACATTGAGCCGCCCCCCGCCAAGATGGGCCACCCCCGACCCGGCCCACCGACCCGGCGGGGTCCCTTGGCCCGTGTAGTAGCGGCTCAACGGAGTCGCCAAGTCCCGGTCGCCGTCACCGGCCGCGACACTCTGAAGCAAGTACATATAGCCCTTGCCTGCGGAATGAAACCGTCATCACAAACCAAGCCCTGGGGGGTCGGTGGCGCGCTTGCAAGACGTGTGGGGAACATCCGTCGGATAGAGGAAAGCGGACGATGGCGTCCGGCGGGAAGTCGCAGCCGGAGCCGTGGGCGGTAGGGGCGGGGGTGGCTGGTTACGCTGTGCTTGGCGCGGGGTGCGGCCTGGCGCCGGATTGGGGCGCGGGGGATTCGGTTCGGGGTGAGGCGGGTTGGTTTTGGCGTGGGTCGGAATTGGCCGGGTGGGGGAACGTCGAGCAGGGTCGGAAGCGTCTGAGGGGGCTCTCGACCCCGGCTTGATCAGCCTCGTGCGGGCCGGGCCTTGTTCGGCGGGGTTCGTCCCTGGGCGGTCGGGTTCGCCAGCGGGTGAGGCCGGGTCAGCGCGAGGATGCCGACCCGGGACGGACACGGCGGTCGAGCCTGGGTCCGCTGGGTCGGTGGGTTGCGCCTCGGGCAGGATGGCCAGGGCGTAGAACGCTTGACCGTAGGCCTCGCTGTCGAGGATGGGGCTCCCTGCTTCGGCGGCCGCATAGGCGACCGGTTCTAGGCCGACGATGGCGGCGGCTTCGGTTTGAGTGAGACCGGCCCGCCGGCGGGTGGCCCGCAACGCGATACCGCTCATGAGTCCGCCCGGTGGGAGTCTGAC
>JAIRXV010000393.1 GCA_031268115.1 Bifidobacteriaceae bacterium | reverse complement strand
ACCTGGTGGCTGGCGCTTCTGACCGCCATCGTCCTCCTTGCGGTCAACGCCTACTTTGTGGCCGCCGAATTCGCGTTGATGTCGGTGCGTCGGTCCCAGGTGGAGGCCGCCGCCGATGGCGGAGACGCCCGAGCGCGGACAGTTCTGGTGGCGTTGACGCAGGTTTCGCAGATGTTGACGCTGGTTCAGCTCGGCGTGACCGTTGCGTCTACGGGGCTTGGGGCGGTGGCCGAACCCGCCTTGGCCCACGTGATCGGCGCACCGCTGGAGCGGTTCGGGTGGGCGGCGACCCACGCGGTGGCGAGCGGACTCGCCTTGGCCATGGTGATCTTCTTGCATGTGGTGATCGGCGAGGTGGTGCCGAAGAACCTCGCGATGGCGGATCCCGTGCGGGCCGCCATCGCATTCGTGCCGTCGTTGGCGGTCGCGGCGCGCGGGCTGAGGCCGCTGATCCGGTTTCTGACGTGGATGGCGGGGCTGCTGGTCCGTCTGGCCGGGGCGGACCCGCGCGATGAGGTCCGCTCCGCGTTCACGGCGGAAGAGGTCGCCTCCATGGTGGCCCGTTCCACCGCCGAGGGCGTGTTGGACGATACGGAGGGCCTGGTCACGGGCTCCTTGGAGTTCTCCGATCTGACCGCCGCCGATGTCATGGTGCCCCTCGACGCGTTGGCCACCCTCCCGCCGAACGTCACGCCCGAACAGGTGGAGCGGCAAGTTGCCCACACGGGCTTCTCACGCTTCCCTGTGGTGGCACCCGATGGCGAACTCATCGGGTATGTCCACGTCATGGATGTCCTGTATGCGCAGGGCGAAGAACGGAACTGTCCGCTGCCGGCCGCGCGCATCCGGGCGTTGACCACCGTTGCCCCAGGTTCAGAGGTCGAAGACGTGTTGGCGGCGATGCAGCGGACCGGCGCCCACCTTGCCGAAGTGGGCGGCGCGGACCGAGGCGTGGTGTTCCTTGAGGACATCCTCGAAGAACTCGTCGGTGAGGTGCGCGACTCGATGCAGCGCCGGGAGTAGGTTGCTGGGGCGGTTCTTGACGGAGCGGAAGCACCGCCGCGCTAGAAAGAGTAGGTCCTGGCCGAGACTGACTTCTTGGCGATGTTCTTGCGTCCCAAGTACTGGATCGACACCTTATATTTGCCGTCCGGCATCTTGACTTTGAGGACGCCTTTGTCTGAGGCCTTGAGCGTGTGCTTTGCTTTGTGGCCTCGATAGTGGAGGACCACGGCGCCGGTGGCTGCCTTGATGCCCGCGGCCTTGATGCGGACCGTCAGCGTGTTGGACGATGGCTTGACTGTAATGGTTGGGATCGCCTTACCTAGTTCGACAGACGTGGCCTTCTTTGCCGCGACACCTGGGATTGTGGCGACCACCTGGAACTTCGCGTTCTTTGGAACGGTCTTGGGGATAACATAGGTGCGGTCGGTGGCGCCAACGATCTTGTGGCCGTTCATCAGCCAGTGGTATGTCAGTCCCTTCCATCCCCGCGGCACCGATGCCGTGAGTTTGCGACCTATGTCCGGCACACCCGCGATGGATACTGTGAATTGTTTGGTGTCGTAGACGTGAACAGTTTCGGGTGCGGGTTGGAGTGTGCCGGAGTAATGGACCGAAATGGTGCAGACACGGTAGGAAGGCTTCTTACCGGTCTTGAATTGGCACTTGGGCTTGATTGAGTAGCGGACTTGTGCGCTGGCCAGTTCGTGGGGTGAAAGCTGGGTAACCGGATTGCCGAAGCTGTCGGTTCCCTCAACAACTACGGAAAGGTTGCCCGTATTCTTCATGTGGAACGCGGAAGGCACCGCCCTGACTTGGTTGGCGGGTCCGGGGTTGACGGTGATCGCCACCGGCAGCGTTGCCTGTTCGCCCAGCGAATCCGCGATTACCGCGATCGTAAAGCTACCGGCCTGCTGAGCCTGTCCCCGCAGAACCCAGTTGGCGCCGTCGTGGTGCAGGGCGATGCCGATGGGGAGCGGAGTGTTGTCGTCGACCTCGACGTGCGGTGCGGGGTCGCCGCTGACACCGAGGTCGAGCGAAACGGCGTCTCCGGCAGTGGCCTGAATGACGCCACCGGCCTGGGGGGCGAACGTGGGCATGATCGGGGCGGTGCGGGCCCCGACCACCGCGGCGTGCGCGTTGACCGTGCCGCAGCCGGTATAGGGATCCTTGCCGGGCGAAGCGGGGGCTGCGGTGACATCGCTGGCGGTGGAGCACAGGACGTTGAGGACCTGGGCCGCGGAAAGACCGGGGCGCTCACGCAACATGAGGGCGGCGGTCGCGGCGACAAACGGAGCGGCCTCCGATGTGCCGTCGGCTACGGCGTAGCCGCCGCTGAAGTCCTGATCCATGACTAAGATCCCGACTCCGGGGGCCGCGATATCCACGCCCGAGTTGAACGTCGAGAAGCTGGCCCAGCTGCCGGCATCGTCCACCGCACCTACGGAGATGACCGGATCGTACGCAGCCGGGTATTGGACGGGGTTGGGGACGCCGTTAGCCGTGCTTTGGGCATCGTTCCCCGCGCTGGCGATGACGGTGATCCCGCGAGCGATTGCCTGGTCGATGGCGGCCTGCACGTACGAGGGGAAATCGGGCGAGCCGAGCGACATGGTGATGACTTTGGCCCCCGCATTGGTGGCTGCGAGGATCGATTCGGTGATGGCCGAGTACTGCAAGGCCCCGGCCACGTCCGCGGCCTTGTAGACGAGGATCTGGTTGTTCCACGTTGCCCCGGCGCCGCCGATGCCGTTGTTCGTGGCCGCGCCCATGATGCCAGCGGTGCCTGTGCCATGCTGGCCGTCCGTGATGCCCGGCAGCGGGGTGACATCGGCGTCGTTCTCGCCGTAGTCCCAACCGGCCTGGATGTTGCTGCCGCGATCGGCCGCTGCCATAGAGAACCCGGTGTCGATCGAAGCGATCGGCGCCGTGTTCCACGTGCCTTCGGCATCGCTCAGCTCAGTCCAAGCGGTATTGAACGCGCCACCCGGATGGGACTTGAGCCCCCACGATTCGGGGTCGGTGAAATAGGGGTCGTTGGGTGTGTCCGTGAAGTGAGGTTGCGCCTGGGCCTCGTAGTCGACGGCCGCATAGAGGCCAGACCGCAACATGTCCGAGATCACCGCGGCCGAACTCTGGTCATCGGTGTCCACTACGACAAGCCCGCTTCCGGGCGGCGTGGCCGGCCCGATTGGGATCTTCGGCACCGCGACGATCTTGGCCCTGTGCCCGCGGGGCAGGTCCGCGTCCGCTTGGGCCACTTCGGCGCGAATCTCACGGACCGAAGTGCCCGGCGAAGGCAGAGCAACAACCCGCGCGGCATCGGCGGCTAAGGAGGTGGGGTCCACTTGTGGACCGGCCGGTTCGGGGTCCGGTTCCTGGCTTGACCCTGCCGTGGGGGCAAGGTCCACGTGGGGGGGATCGATGGGAGCAGGGTCCGCTGCGGGGGGGTCGGCCGGGGCAGGGTCCACGGCCGGGGGGTCGGCTGGGGCAGAGTCCACGGACCAAGCCGGGGCGGTGGAAAGAGTCGTGGTCAGGGCCGTTGCGAGCACGGCGATCATGGGCCGGACGGCGCGTTTTAGCATGAAGAAGTGCCGTTTCGGGTAGGAGTAAGGACCGTTCGCGTCTATCTTGCCCTACAGGCGGCATCGATCAAGGGACGTTC
>JAIRXV010000367.1 GCA_031268115.1 Bifidobacteriaceae bacterium | reverse complement strand
ACAGTACTGCCAACGCGCCGCGCTATTCCCCGGCCGGGCGAAGAGACTCGCGCGCCCACCTGGACGAAAACATGCCCGACAGTCGGCCGGCCACGCCCCCGCCCTCGTATGTCCCCGGCGGCGACTTCCCTCCACCAGCCCGGGGCCACCGCGAATCCGCCCCCCGCCGTACCCGACGCAAGCGCCGCCGGCATCGCGGTCTAAGAGTTCTCGTCGTTTTCCTGGTGATATTGCTTGGCATTCCCGTAGGCATCCTTATCTGGGCCAACTCCAAACTCCAACACATCGAAGCATTGTCCGGCGGTGTCCCCACGCCCGGCACCACATACCTCATCGCTGGCTCCGACCAACGCGGCTCGGGTGGCGTAGACGATTCGGTGGAAGGCGCCCGAGCCGACGTGATTATGCTGCTGAATGTTCCGCCATCGGGCATAACTTCTCTGCTATCCATACCACGCGACACCTACGCGGCCATTCCCGGCCACGGGGACGCGAAAATCAATGCCGCCTACGCGATTGGCGGGGCGCCACTGCTGGTCGATGCCGTCGAAGAGCTGACGGGACTCACGGTAGACCACTACGTTGAGGTGGGTTTCGGCTCGCTGACGGAGTTGGTGGACGCCGTGGGCGGGGTTGACCTGTGTCTTGACTACTCGGCCAAGGACCGCAAGTCCAAGCTGGATTGGAAAGAAGGCTGCCACCTGGCCGATGGCGCCACCGCCCTTGCGTTTTCGCGGATGCGCTATGCGGACCCCACCGGAGATATCGGTCGAGCTGACCGCCAACGCCAAGTAATCGGGGAGTTAATCGATAAGGCGGCAACGCCATCGTCCCTAATTAACCCGGCGAACATTGTCAAAATGGTCAATGCCGGAACAGCGGCACTCGCGGTCGATTCCCGAATGAACATTGTGGACCTAGGCCGAATGGCGTTCGCGTTGCGCACCGCAACTGGCCAGAATGGGGCAACCGGTACACCGACAATCGCATCAGTGGGTTACGACCCCGGCGGAGGAGTCGGATCGACCGTGCTCCTGGACGCCGAGGCCGCGGCTAAAGATTTCCGGCAGATCGAAAAGGGCACTTGGAAGGGCACCGATCAGGCCGGCTGATCCCAACTCGATGATTCACACCGCAAACACGTCCAACAAGCGTCCGGCCATTACCCCAGCAAGGCTGTCGGGCCATGTCGGAACCCAATCCATAATCCCCGTATTTGCGCAGCTCAGACCTATACCGCTGGGCCTATGCGGCTTTGTTCGGAGATCCAACGCTGACAACGCGCCTCAAACCGTCGAGCTTCGGGCCGCTTTCCGGATCGGAAGATCGACTCAGTCGTCGCCGTTTCATGCCCCAAGCACACTCGGACTCTCGCCAGCGCGATTCCTCCGGTCTCAGTGTGGCGTCGATCCACCTAGCTTGCGCCGAGATCGCCGACGTTTTGCCGTCATCGTCGGGGAGACGTTGACCTCAACTCGCCGTTTCGCAAAGTGCGCGGCGGACGTTGGGCTTAGGGTGTTGGAGCGTGCGGGTCCGGTACCGCGCTGGACGCCCCGGGGCACAAACAGAAGGGAGAGGCGTGTCGTCTCGCCACATCGCTAGCGGAGCGGAGCAACCGATCCGCCACCTGCGCAACGTCCGCCGCCATCCCGTCTTGAAGGGCTTGACGCTGGGAATCTTGGCTGTTGTCCTGGCCGTAGGGACCGCTGCGGCAACCGCCTACATCGAGTTCGAGACGGCACTCGTCTCGTACGACACGGATGTGCTGATCACCAACCGACCCTTGCCGCGTGCCCCTACGGCCTCGGTCCGCGATGCGCGCGACCCTTTTGGCGGCCAGGCCGTTAACATTTTGCTCATCGGCTCCGATTCGCGGGAGGGCACAAACCAGGAGATCGGCGGCGGCAACTCCGGATCTATGCGCTCGGACTCAACGCTGATTGTCCACATCTCAGCGGACCGCGAGCGAATCGAGGCGATCTCAATCCCACGCGACACGCTCGTAGACATCCCCTCCTGCAAGCTGTCCAACGGCTCCACGACCGCGCCAATGCGGCACACCAAGTTCAACGCGGCGTTCTCGCTTGGCGCCACCCAAGGCGCCAACGTCGGCGATGCTGCCGCCTGCACCATCCAAACCGTCGAATCGCTGACGGGGATACGGATAGACGGATTCGTGGTGGTGGATTTCGCCGGGTTCGTGGACGTCATCGACACACTCGGGCACGTGCGCATGTGCGTGGACCAAGACATGCGTTCTTCGGACGCCAAACTCGACATCGCCGCCGGATGCCATGAGTTCGACGGCACCACCGCCCTCGCCTACGCTCGCGCCCGCAAGGGCCAAGGGATGCCAGAGGGCTCCGACCTGGCGAGGATCGACCGTCAACAGGAGCTGGCGGCATCGATCCTCGACCGTGCGATGGAACTGAACCTCCTAACGTCGATGCCGGAGCTGTACCGATTCGCGACCTCCGCCGCCAAGGCAGTTGCGACATCGGACAACTTGGGCAGCGCCACAGCCCTGGCGGCCTTCGCGGTAACTCTCAGCGACACGCCTCTGGATAAGGTCGAATTCATCACCGCCCCAAACGTGGATGCTGGCGATCGCGCCAACGTCTTGTTCGCCGCTGACATCCAGGAGCTCTGGGACGCAGTGGCCGAGGATCGGCATCCGGTGATCGCTTCTGCGAGTTCGTCGCCCAGCGGTTCACCGTCATCGTCCGCTCCAGGACGGTAGCTGCCCGTTGGCTATCCCGCGCCTTTCGACCTACGGGCAAGTATCCGCGGAGCCGTAGCGGCGTGTGCGGGTCCGGACCCGTAGTGGCGTGACTCCAGGCCCGCCCCCAACTCGAAGCTCGACGCACTGGTGGCACCGGCTCCGCCGAATCGGGGGTCCAGGCCGCGCCACCCCCGCCCACACGACCCCAACCCCCAACTCGGC
>JAIRXV010000255.1 GCA_031268115.1 Bifidobacteriaceae bacterium | reverse complement strand
CTCGGGGACGGTAACTGGTGCGGGCCGGGCATGAGTCTCCTCAGCACTGCATACGTGTTTCGGGCGTTTGTCATGGCAACACTGGCGCTGCACCGACCGCCACGCTGGGTAGTCCGCGTTCGGTACAAGCGGCGCACCCGTGCTCAAGACTCCCCCGTTTGCCCCACCATTCGGCGGCGAACTCCTTCTGGCAATGTCGGGAGCGTTACGCCTCGCGGTGGCGCGGAGCAATTCGATGGGATAGACCGCCGGCCCTTCGCTGCGAGACCTCCCCGAAGGGAGGCATAATGGCGCCGTGATGATGAAACCGCCGCAGGGTTTCGATGAGCCCTGGACAAGTGGCGGAGCGCGCGGCGACTGGGGTGCGCCAACGCCCCATTCACCCGGTCAGAGCCACGCCACAGGCCCCGCCCTCCCAGGACTCCACCCCTCCCAGCACCAGCCTGGCCCGCCTGGGAACGGGGAGGCGAGCCAGCCCCACCTTGGGGAGACAGATCCATGGCAATTCAAACCCGTAGGGTGGCAGGAATCCGGGCATCAATGGATTGCAACACCGAGTCAGACCCTGCCCTCGGGGCCGCCAGCGAATCTAGCTTACGAAGACGCTGGCACTTTCGGGGACGCAAAGGCGCCCTATCGAGGCTCCTCGCCCCACCTGCCGAGTCTGCGTTCCGGTCCCCCAGCGGTCCGGGCGGCACCAACCAGCAGGAGACGCCGCGGCGCGGCCTCACGACTCGTTCGCATCGCCGCAGCGCTGGCGCTTTCCCTGGGCGTGCTTCAGGCAATCCATGGCCTTACAGCCTCCAATAGCCTCCACCAACCAACAGCGCAGTACCATGTACCGTCAGCGGAAGGAGTAAGGATACAGGCCAACGGACTCCCTAACGGCTACGAATACTTGGGCAACGTGAGCGGCGGCGGGGATAGGCTCGTTTGCGGGGACGCTTCATGGAAGCTGGTGGGCGAGGTTCCGCCAGGTGGTGCTCACGCAGTCCAAAAGGCGATGAGCCTGGCGTCCGAAATGACCGGAATGACGATCACGCAAACCGCCGGGATCAAATACCTGCCTATATACATCAAACTTAGGTTTGTCTCATCTGAGCAGATCTTGCTCGCGTTGGGAGAAGGGGACCTCGAGGCCGTTGGAGTCGCAACCTACAGGCGCACCGCTTCCGGAATCAACCGATCCGAAATACTCCTCGACAGATCATTCTTTGAAGCTAATCAGCGCGCAGACCCAGACATCGGCGTCCTCCTGGTTCTACATGAACTTGGACACGCCATAGGGCTCGGTCACTCCAATGCTCCAACCTCGGTGATGTACCCGATACTAGCAAGGAACACACACATTACCAGCGAAGACGTGGCCGCTTTCCGCGCGATGATGCCGGATTGCTGACCGCCTTGCGCCACGGCGTTGCGCGGGCGCAACCAACACGGCAGGCACAGTCCCGGTAAATCAAGAACCGACAAGGTTCACAGTCTGTGGTTCAGTTCCCGACGCGCGGTGAGTGCTTTCGGCTGGTGGGCGCTCCACTAAAACTGGTCGCATTGCCGGATCGCGGCGCCGCGTTTAGCGGCCTTCTCAATATGCCCTATCGGGTTGAGGTGGGGACCGCATGGCGATACCGCCATCTAATCCCCTCTGCTTTGTGGAGATTGCCTTTCGCGAAAGCCGTCCTCATGGTGTTGCTATTCTGCCAGGCAGATGCTGTTCTCTCGGTGCTGGAAGAGCAACGTGGCACCCCAGGAGGCGGCGGATTGCCGATTCCTGGCCGAACCGAACCTCCCAAGCGCCACACACTCGCGCGCCATGTCCCCAACCAGACCGTCCGCACCACAGCGCCGCCGCATCAGGGCCCGGGCACGTGGGCCGCGACCCCCACCCGGACCACAGCCATCGGCGACGTGGACATGCGCCGCGAAGGAGACCGGCAAGCTCGCGCCTCCAAAGAGCACTGGGACTGACGAACACACCGATGGCCCCCGCCGCGGGGGCCGGGGGCCATCGCTACCAACAACCCAGGCCCGTGCTACCAACAAATCGGACACCCGCTACCAACCCGTGCTACACGCCAGGGAACGGTGACCGGTGCATCGCGACAGTTCTGAAGGCCCTGGCTGCCAAGAACGATGCCGCGCGCTTCGCAATTGGGGTCTTGGCCATCAGGAGTGCGTCCAGGGCACGAATCAGGGGTCTGAAGTTACCAAAGCCTCTATTGGAGGGCAAGTTGTCCTCAGATTCGGCCATCGCTTCGGCTTGCTGGATGACGAGGGCGGTCGCTGCCGGTTCTTGGTCCGGGGGGTATCCGTGTCGGAGCAGCAGTCGTTTGATGCGTGCCCTGAGCTTGGCGCGGACGGTCTCCTTGACTTGCCAATCGGTCTTGACGTCTCTGCGGAAAATTCCGGTCAGCTCATGGGCAATGGCTTGCAGGGTCTCGTCCCTCATGGCGAACCTTGCCGATTCGTTGCTCGACAACGCATCGTAGAAAGCCAACTCGTTGTCCGTCAGGCCAGTTTCCTCACCACGCTGACGCTGGGCTTGGATAGCCTTGGCGATCTCGACGATCTCAGCGATAACCCCTGCGGCGTCGATGGTGCGGTTCTGGTAGCGGTTCAGCGCTTCACTCAGCATCTCGGAGAACTTGCGTCCTGCGACAACGTTGCGTTTGCCGATGATCTTGACTTCGCTGGAGATCAGACGGCGAACTGCTTCCAGCTGAAGGTGCTTCTGATCGGAGGCTTCGAACTTTCTGCGGAAGTCGTCATCGATCACAGAGATATCGGGCTTGTCGAGCCCGGCCTCGGCGAAGATGTCGATGACGCCGGTGCCAGCCATATGCCCCGAGATGATCTGTCGAACTGCGGTGTCGAGAGCCGGTTCATCATCCCGATTCCC
Organism: Bifidobacteriaceae bacterium; assembly: GCA_031268115.1. Lineage (GTDB taxonomy): Bacteria > Actinomycetota > Actinomycetes > Actinomycetales > WQXJ01 > JAIRRT01. The sequence continues at coordinate 1,534 of JAIRXV010000255.1, read as the reverse complement.
GACAAACCCAACCCAAACCAAACACAAAAAGCCCCGAACAAGGGGCCTCTTGTATTTGGTGGAGGTGGCGGGAATCGAACCCGCGTCCGGTGGGCGGGAACCAGGGCTTCTCCGGGTGCAGCTTGCTGCGGTTTTCTCAGCCCCGGCAGTCACGCAAGCATGCCGCCGCCGGGCTCAGTCACCTAGATACACCCACGGCCCCGGTGACAGGGGCATATGGGCGGTAGCTTCCTCAATGACGCCAGTATCCGGGCCGGAAGCACTCCCGGGCTGACGGACTCACTGCTCGGCGCTTAAGCGGCGAGAGCGAAGTCGGTGCGATTGGATTTGGCACCTATTGCTTGCGACGAGCGTTAACGAGACGACATCGCGTCCTCGACCCGCTTCACCTGGCTCGACGTTCACCGTCGAAACCGATCACCCCCTGTTGAGTTGTTACTGCGTGGCCACCGTGTTGGACCTGGTGGCCACGCGGCAGAACTAATTATTCTAGACGACCAGGGCGCACCCACCCAAATGGCCAGGCAGATGTCGCCCTGCGGGACGCAGCATCGCTGCCTACCGCAGCTTGACTTCCCCGGCTGGCACCCACGCGACATCGTACGCCACGAGCGGATCAGGCGGAATATCGGTCCTGGTCAGCTTGGGATCCTTAGCCAGGTACGCCCTCGTTTCCCGAGCTATCATCCCCGACAGGATCAGCAGCCCAACCAAGTTGGGCAGCGCCATCAGGCCGTTCAAAATGTCCGCGACATTCCAGATGGTGTCCAGTTCCCGTGTGGCGCCAAGCATGACCACCAGCGTGAACACGATGCGGTATGGCATTTGGGCGCTGACCCCGACCAGCCGCACCGCGCACCGTTCGCCGTAGTAGGACCAGCCCAGAACGGTGGACAAGGCGAAGAACGCTATACACAGCGCCACGATGATCGGCCCAAGGCCCGATCCGATCGTGTTTGCGAAGGCGTAGCTGGTCGCAGAGCCAGTCGAAAACTCCTCGGCGCCCACGCCAGCCCCTTCGGGTGTCCAAGCTCCGTTGGACAAAATCACCAACCCCGTGAACGAGACCACGATGATCGTGTCGATGAAGGTTTGGGTCATCGACACCAACCCTTGGCGCACCGGGTGGGTGGTCTTCGCGGCCGCCGCCACGATGGCGGCCGAACCCATACCCGATTCGTTGGAGAAAATCCCACGAGCCATGCCGTAGCGGATCGCCGCGCCTATCCCGCCGCCGATGACGGCGCTTCCGGTAAACGCCTGCGTGAACACTTCGCCTAGGGCCGGCAGAATCCCGCCTGCGTTCATGACAAGCACCACGATGCCCGCCAAGATGTAGACGATGATCATGAACGGCACGAATCCGGCCGTAACCCGGCCGATCCAGGTGATGCCTCCCACCAGCACGAGCCCCACAAACACCATCACGACCAGGCCCGTTGCCCAGGTCGGGAAGCCGAAGGCCACATCCATCTGGGTCACCACGGCGTTGACCTGGGTCATGTTGCCGATGCCGAACGCGGCAAGGGCGCCG
>JAIRXV010000306.1 GCA_031268115.1 Bifidobacteriaceae bacterium | reverse complement strand
GGCTCACCAGTCCCACCCGCCGCATTCCCCTCACCAGTCCCACTCGGCACGCCCGGCTCACCAGTCCCACCCTCCGCATTCCCCTCACCAGTCCCACCCTCCGCATTCCCCTCACCAGTCCCACTCGGCACGCCCGGCTCACCAGTCCCACCCGCCGCATTCCCCTCACCAGTCCCACTCGGCACGCCCGGCTCACCAGTCCCACTCGCCGCATTGCCCCCACCGGTTCCCGCGACCGAAGTGGACGGGATCGCCATCGGACTGGTGGATTTGCCCGAGGCGCAACGGCAGCATCCCCTAATCCTCCATCCGAGCGATGGACACGTGCTGGTCGTAGGGGCGCCGCGAAGCGGACGGACGACCGCCGCGCGGACTGTGGCCGTTGCGGCCCTCGCGCGCGGCTGGGTAGTCCATGTCGCGTCCACCAGTCCCAACACGTTCGCGGATATCGCAGGACATGATCGCTTCGGCACTTTGGTGGGACCCGACGATCCGCGCCGGCTCGGCCGACTGCTACGACTCTTGCGCTACGGGCAGCCACACAACCCGAGCACGGGCAGGCCTAAGGACGCGACGCTGATTGTCGACGGTGCCGAGGTGTTGGGCGGCCTGTTGCTGCCAGGCTTCGATGACCACCCGTTGGAGAGCCTCGCGGGCGGCGGAACCTCCTCTCTGTGGATTGTCGCCACGTGTCTGTCCCGCCACGCGGGCGGGCGATGGGCCGGCCACTTTCCCAACAGGCTGATCCTGCCCACCATCGATCGGGTCGAGGACATCGCGGCGGGCGTTTCCACCGCGATGGCCGGTCTGGGCCGCCCACCGGGCCGTGCCATATCGGTTCGCGCAGGACAGGAGACGATGGCGCACCTCGCTATCGCGCCCGAACCCCCACCCCCTTGGGCACCCAGCCAGCCACACCCGGCCGCGCCCGACCACCTCGCCACCGCGCCTGAATCACCGGCCGTAAGGGCGGACCGTGCGCACCCGGACCAAGCTCGCCCGCTGCGCCTCCTGCCGCTGCCCGAGGTCCCCCCGGGTCTTCCTCCTGCCCGACCCGGCTGGATCTGGCTGGGCTACGGCGGTGACGATGCCGGCCCAGTGGGCGTGACTCTGGCTCCAGGGCGACCCGTGGGGGTCATTGGACCGCCCGGTTCGGGCCGAACTACGATTCTCAGGTCGATCGCAGCTCAGTGCGACGAAACGGACACCCCGGCCCTGTTCTTGGATGCTGCCGAAACTCCTGGCGCGTGGAACAGCATCGACCTGGCGCTCAACGCCGGGCATGTAGTGATCGCGGACAACCTCGACCAGGCGTCCCTCGCTCCCCCAATGCTGCCCCCAACCGGCACCTTGATAGCAGCCCTGACCACTGCGGCAGCAGGCTCCTTTCAGGGAGCCGGACCCCTGCTGCGGAACCGGCCGTCCGGCATCGTCCTCATGCCTGTGGTGCAGGGCAGCGCCGAAGCGTTCGGCATTAGGTTGGGCGAGGCGATTGACCCACGCCGAGCGCGAACGCCAGGGTTCGGTGTGATAGTCGCGCCCGGCGATGTTGTCCCAGTTCACATACCGATACCGGCCGTTCAGACGGTGCCGGGGATGACAGCGCTGGACTCGTCCTGGCTAGCCCACTTATAACGGGGTTGTCTCAGACCCTTGTGGAACGGCCGTTTGTCTGCCACCCTGGACACCGGTTATATCCCGTGGTCCGGACCTACCCTGAGGGATCACGCACCTCCGACCCTTGCACAAGGAGCAACGACAATGGATTGGCGCCATGCCGCGGCGTGTCTGGATCAAGATCCGGAACTCTTCTTCCCCATCGGCAACACTGGTCCCGCACTCGTCCAGATCGACCAGGCCAAAGATGTCTGTCGGCGCTGTGAGGTTGCTGCTACCTGCCTGCAATGGGCGCTTGAGCAGAACCAAGACTCGGGTGTCTGGGGTGGCCTCTCAGAGGACGAGCGCCGAGCCCTTAAGCGGCGAACCGCCCGGGCCCGCCGCGCCGGGTGACCCAGCGGACTTTCGCGCGGGACGGGCGGCACTGGCAAACCCCGGGGCCGCCCAACGGCGCCGCTATCGCAGATTCGCCTCCACGATTGCCTGAGTTCCGCCCCCCGGCCTCGGCCGCCATTTGATCGATCCCCGCAGTTCGCCCGTCACGAACGTGCGCACGATTTGCGTGCCCAAGCCCTCCGTAGCGGAAGGATCCGTGCCGTCTAGGCCTACGCCATCGTCGGAAACCGTCACAGTCAGGTGCGGGCCCTCCCTGTCAGCCTGAATCCACACAGTCCCGCCTCCTTTGGGGGCCAGTCCGTGCTCCACGGCGTTGGTAACCAATTCTGTGAGGACGATGGCGAGCAATGTCGCATCCTGCGCGCTCACCTTCCCAAACCCACCTTCCCGTAAGGTGCGAACGGAGATCCCAGCGGAGGCGGCATCGGCCGCGAGACGCAGGTTACGGCCAAACGCCTCGTCGAAGTTGACGGTCTCGTCGAGAGTCTGAGATAGCATGTCATGCACCGTGGCTATTGTGGCCACCCGGCGTTGAGCTTCCAGCAAAGCAGTGCGAACCTCCGGCGCTGGCGAACGGCGCGCCTGTAGGCGAAGCAAAGCGGCAACCGTCTGGAGATTGTTCTTCACTCTGTGGTGAATCTCGCGAATAGTCGCGTCTTTAGTCATCAATTCTAATTCACGCCGGCGCAGCTCTGAAATATCCCTGACCAATATCAACGCGCCCGTGCGGATACCGCGAACCGTCAATGGCACGGCTCGAAGCGCTATGGCCGTACCCTGCACATCTGCCTGCGTAAGCCAAGGCACTCGACCCTGCGCCACAGACATAACCGTGTCTTTATCGCCGGTCGAATCGCCTATTCTATCTTCCAGGAGTTCCGCTAACCCACTGCCCACCATCTCGCCAAAGAGACCGATGCGATGGAATACCGAAAGGGCGTTGGGGCTGGCGTAGAGAACATCGCCCTCAGCGTTGAGGCGAAGAAGTCCATCGCCCACCCGCGGAGAATGCCGTGAGGGCCCACCCGGCTGAGAAGGCGAAGGGAATTCGCCGCGCGAGATCATACCGATCAGTTCATCCGCGACCTCGATGTAGTTGATTTCCAAGCGGCTCGGTGTGCGGTTCGATGCGAGGTTGACTTGTCGGGTCAGAATCGCGAGCACGCGGCCCCGGCGCACCACTGGCACAATCTCCTCGCCAATGTCGAAATCCGCGTCCCAGGACAGCGCGCGGTCCTTCTTGATGATCCCGAGTTCGCGAACTCGATCGAATTGTGCAGTCTGACCCGAGCGAGCGTCAGTTCCTACCACATCGGTGTAATGGATGGTGGGCCCGGTCCCTGGGCGGCATTGCGCACAGGCGACGTACTCACCATCGCCTGTCGGGAGCCACAGCACTAGGTCGGCGAACGCAAGGTCGGCCACGATCTGCCAATCGGCCGTCAAGCGGCGGAGCCATTCGCGGTCCGCTTCTCCCATATCCGTGTGGCGGTCGACTATGTCACGCAGCGTAGGCACCGGCACAGCCTATATCGAGGCTACGGACCTCACGGCCGGAGCGGTCAGAGTCTGATTGGTGGCAGGACGGGCAAGATGCAGGGATCCCGCTGGGCAGAGGCCAGTGCGTTCTCGGCCGAAGCGCCCTGGTTCCCGGCAATCCTGCCGGACGTGTCGAGCCTGACCGCAGGGGAAGATGGGCATCTCAGCACCACTTCCGCGGCCCTTGGGTGGGGGAAGACGGGCGAGCGTCTCTGGCCGATGGGTGCCCCCAAACTCCGCAACGCAACCGCCCGCACGCCGCTCCTCTTGCCCATGCTCGGCTCCATCCGCTCAATTCCCATTGCGCGTCCCCGTGAGTGCGCTGACGGCCCGGCTCGGACTACCCTGGGACCTATGGAGTTGAGGGCATCCAGCGAATTTCCCGCTAGCGCCGCAACCCTCGCTGCCATCCTGGCAGATCCCGAGTTCTACCGTGCCGTCCTAGCACGCGAGCCTGGCGGCGAGCGAGACATCGTAGGCGCCGTCGCCGTTACGGGGACCGCGAATGGCGCCCTTTCGGTTGCCATCCGCCGGACAATGGCCGCCAGCATCCTGCCGGAGCAAATCCAGGGTTACCTTCCCGGTGGTCTTGATGTTCGCCAGGTCAACGTGTGGGATGCTCCAGCCGCCGATGGTTCCCGTCACGGCACCGTAACGATGGACATAATGGGAGCACCGCTCCATCTGCAAGGAACCTTGGCGTTAGTCCCTCGAAGCGAGGCCGTAAGTGCCCTCATCTACCACACACGGCTCAGGGCAAGCATCCCATTCGTGGGGGCCACCATCGAGCAGGCTGCTGCCCCCACCGTCCGCGCTGCCCTCGCCGCGGAGCATGACGAACTCCTGGCCCGCTTGGGCTAGCTACTGCGTTTCAACTGGGGAGGGCGAGGCCCGAACGAGCGGAAACTCCGCATTCAGCGCCCACCACGGGTGCATGGCCTGCTGCGACGCTGCGCTGGCCGGTACCATCCAGCGGGCCTCTCACGATCGCGACCGCCGGCCATCGTGTCACGCGGCATCCTCCTTGACGTGCCCGAACCGGTGCTTGGTTATCGATAGGGCCTGTTCACGCAGCAGGTTCAGCAGTTCGCGGCGGCCGTGATAGGTGACTGGCGCATCTAGCACTGTTACCTCGCCCAGGCGGGTGGCCGCCGCGGCGCGCAACCCCGGCGCCTCACCGACTACGCGAATGCGCCCCGAGATCTCACCGCTTGCCACACGGGACGCGAACGCATCGTCCGATTCGATGGCCCGTTCGGACACGGCCGGCTCCACACCAGCCACCCGAGCGGCCGCAACCACCCTTTTGACTTCGTGTTCTTTGGCGCCGTGGCCTACTCGAACCGTGTACGCGGACACCGGCCGGTAGCGGAAAACGTTGGCTTCGACGCGCAGCCCAGACGGATCGTGTTCCTTCCCGAATTCGAGCGTCCAAGTAGCAATATCGGAGCGGCGGGCCTCATCCAACCACGCCGCGGGATCGGTAACCGGTTCGACGTCGCGCCAAGTGCCGAATTCAGCCACATAGTTGGGGCCGCCCGCCTTGGCGCCTGGGCCAACCGCCGAACCTTTCCAACCGCCAAACGGTTGACGGCGCACAATCGCGCCCGTGATGTGGCGGTTGACGTAAGCGTTGCCCACTTGGACCTTATCTATCCAGGCAGCGATCTCTTCCTCGTCAAGCGTATGGATTCCGCCGGTCAACCCGAAGGCGGTGGCATTTTGCAACTCAATCGCCTCGTCCAAATCCCGGGCCTGCATTAGACCCAGCACCGGTCCGAAACACTCATTCAGGTGGAACCATGAGCCGGGCCGCACATTGTCGCGAATACCGGGAGACCACATCAGGCCGTCATCGTCCAATTGCATCGGTTCAACGAGCCAACGCTCCCCCGGATCCAACGCCGTCAACCCACGGCGCAGTTTTGCACCGGGCTGCTCGATCACCGGTCCCATCACCGTGGAGATTTCCGTGCCGGGACCCACCCTCAAGGAGCGCACCGCATCGACCAGCTGGCTCCGGAACCGGTCCGAGGTGTAGACGGACCCCACCAAAATGCCCAGCGAGGCGGCCGAACATTTCTGCCCAGCGTGGCCGAAGGCCGATTTGACAAGATCGGCCACAGCCAAATCCAGATCCGCACTAGGCGTCACCACCAGGGCGTTCTTACCCGAAGTCTCGGCCAGCAGATTCAGTTCGGGCCGCCAATTGGCGAACATGGCCGCAGTATCGATGGAACCGGTCAACACCACCGTCTCCACGTCCGGGTGGGTTACCAAGTGGCGCCCCAAGTCGGAATCGGCCACATGCAGCACTTGGAGTATGTCGGTGTCCACGCCGGCATCGGCAAGGCCCTTGTGGATTGCGCCCACCGCCACCTCGACGCAGCGCCGCGTCAACCGCGCGGGTTTGATCACCACAGGCGAACCTGCCGCCAACGCCGCCATCACTCCACCCACCGGAATCGCAACAGGGAAATTCCACGGCGGAATGACTGCGGTCAGTTTAGAAGGCGTGAACACCAACCCGGACAAGTCCAGTGTCTCAATTGCCGATTCGGCGTAATACCGCGCGAAATCAATCGCCTCGCTCACCTCCGGATCGCCCTCGGCCACAGTCTTACCGGCCTCATGCGCCATGATGCCCAGGAGTTCCCCGCGGTGCGCGGCAAGCTGTTCGGCGGCTTTGACCAGCGCTTCGGCTCGCCTACGCGGTCCCAGCGCGGCCCACGCCGTCCCAGCCCGCACCCCACGGACGATGGCGGCATCCACATCCGCCGCGGTAGTCGCCTCTGGGATGGCCTGGGCGGGAGGGGTGGCGGCGAGCGCGGCCAAAGCCCAGTCTCGGGCGGACTGAACCGCACCATCGACATCGGGCTCATTGTGGAAGCCGTCAGCCGGCTCGGGCAACGGACGCCCCGCCCTAGTATCCAGCGGGTACGTCGCGCGGTCCGCCACTGAAACGCGGAAGGCAGCCTCAGCTTTAGCGAGAGGATCGGCCACCGGCGCGAAGGACTGGTGCAGGAAATTCTGCGGCGCCGCATTCTC
>JAIRXV010000295.1 GCA_031268115.1 Bifidobacteriaceae bacterium | reverse complement strand
CGGATTACCTACCTCACATGAACGAACGCGCCTTGCTGGCCGGGCGCTGGGGCCTGCGTGCCGCAATCGGCGATCCGCGGACTGCTGAAGAGATCCTGAACACCGAGGGTCGGCCTCGTTTGCGCGCGCTCCTCGCCGAGGTCCGCTCCCGGCAGCTTGCCCGGGCCCGGGTTGCCTACGGATTCTTCGAGGCGTATGCGGAAGGTGAGGATCTCGTCATCGTGCACGATGGCGCCCCCCACCGCCTCACATTCCCGCGCCAACAACGCGAACCCCACCTCGCCCTTCCGGACTACTTCGCGGGACAAGGGGAGGGCGATGTGATTGGCCTCCAAGTGGTCACTGTGGGGCCGGCATTCACCGAGGCCGCGGCCGAACTCAACGCCGAAGGCCGCTACCGGGAGTACCTCGAAATGCACGGGCTCGGCGCCCAACTGGCCGAGGCCTTGGCCGATTATTGGCATGACCGCATGCGTTCACTCCTTGGGATCGGGGGAGGGCAGCGGTACTCGTTCGGGTATCCTTCCTGCCCGGACCTGACCGGACGGCGGGTCATCGCCGAACTGACTGGGGCCAAACGGATTGGGGTGGAATTGACAGAAACCGATTTGCTGGTGCCGGAACAATCGACGGACGCGATGATCGTGCATCATCCGGCCGCAATTCATTTTTCTGTGCGACCCAGGGAGGGGATGCGAAAATGATCCGCGAGGATTTCCGATCCCTGGTGCCCGCAGCCGTGCTATGGGATCTAGATGGGACCCTCGTGGACTCCGAAGAGTACTGGATCGAGGGTGAATTCGCGCTGGTAAACCAGCATCGCGGAATGTGGTCGCGCGAAGACGCGCTCGCGATGGTCGGCAATGATCTCACCCGCACCGGTCAAACCCTTCGAGAACACGGTGTGGATATGGAAGTCCCCGAAATCGTGCAATTCTTGCTAGCGAATGTGATTGCTCGGATGCGAGAGCGAGTGCCTTGGCGCCCCGGGGCTGAATCGCTGCTCGCCCAGTGCCGTGACCGGGCCGTGCCGTGCGCTCTAGTCACGGCCTCGTATCGGGACTATGCCGAAGCGGTTGTGGATGTGTTGCCGCGTGGGTCGTTTGCCGCCATCGTCCCCGGTGAAGAAGTGAGCGCCGGTAAACCGGACCCCGAAGGATATCTACGGGCCGCCGATGTCCTTGGCGCGGAACGTAACCACTGCGTGATTTTGGAGGATTCGCACACCGGCGTGCAGGCCGCTATCAATTCGGGGATGCCCGCCGTGGCAATCCCTTTCTTAGTTGAGGTACCCGATGCCCCGACCCTTTCTCGCGTGGGCAGTCTGGAGGAACTCAACGTGGACATACTGGGCCAGATTGCCCACGGGCGCGTGCTGCGAACGGTTTAGAGAATCCGTCCCAAGGGGTCGCCGGGGCGTAAACCGCTACCCCCAGGGGGTCGCCGCGTGCGGCGCTGGTGCGCGAGCGGCATTCCATCCGCCCGCCGGACCCCTTGCGCAGCCCGTCAGGCCACACCCAAGCGCGCCAGGATGTCCTGGGGTGTAGGCGGTGCGGGGTTGCCGAACGCCGGGCATTGGGACTGGAAATGGCACCACGGGCAAAGGGGGCCGCGTGCCGCTGGCCATTGGTCGGTCCTTGCCGAACGGACGATGCCGGCCCACACCCCAAGGAGCCTTGCCTCCGTCAGCTCCAAATCGGCTTGGGTTGGCTCGGCGCGCAGCACTTGGCCGCTGGCCAGGTAGAGCAGTTGGAGCATCGCGGGGACCACTCCGCGCAGGCGCCAAAGGGCGAGGGCATAGCAGCGAAGCTGGAACAGCGCCTCATTTCGGTATGCGGGTTTCGGCGCCTTGCCTGTCTTGTAGTCCACGATCCGCAGAGCGCCGCTACCGGGGGCGACATCGAGTCGGTCGATATACCCGCGCACGTTCAGCGATGCGCCGGGTTCCTCGCCGCCAATTGGCGCCTCGACCCACAGCTCCCGCGCCTCCGGCTGCAAACGACTCGGGTCCTCCAGTGAGAAATCGCTCTTGACCAGCTCAGATACTTCGCTCGTGAAGGTGTTGTGGGACTCGGGGGTTGCGAGAAGGGCCCCGATGGACGGGTCTTTGGCGACGGCATCGTCCACCGCCGTGACAATCAGCGCAACCGCGCCGTCCGGGGTCCGGTGGGACGGCGGCAGGTCGAACAGCCGCTCCATGACCAGGTGAACCACGGTCCCGCGGGCCTGGGCAATGGTGCGCGGCTCGGGCAGTCGGTCTACGGCGCGGATACGGAACAGCAGAGGGCAGCGAGCGAAATCGGCCGCGCGCGAGGGAGACAGACCGGGTTGGGGCATGTCTACGAGGCTACCTGGACGGGCCCGCACCGGGGACCGGGCTGGCGGGCGCTGGGGACTGGTTGCAGGGTGTCGAGCCGGATCGATTGCGGTCAGTATGCGGCCGGTGGCCCCGGGCGCTGGGGACTGGTTGCAGGGTGTCGAGCCGGATCGATTGCGGTCAGTATGCGGCCGGTGGCGCTGGGGGGCTGGGGGTTGGTGGCAGGGCGTCGAGCCGGATCGATTGCGGTCAGTATGCGGGCGGTGGTGCCTGGGGGGCTGGGGGTTGGTGGCAGGGTGTCGAGCCGGTCCGGCGCGCACCGGGCCGGGGCCCCGGGGACGCTTTGCGGCCTTGGATGTGGACTTGGCCGGCAACGGCCCTGCACCTTTGCGCCGTGCCGTGGCCGTACCTCACGAGCGGCCTTGGATGTGGACTTGGGCGGCAACGACCCTGCACCGGGGGACCCAGCCCAGGGTCCCGGGGTGGCGTCACGTGTCCGAATCTGCGTTGGCCCGCGCGGGTCCGCCGCGCTTCGGGCAAGGGCGGGGCTAGGGTGGGCGCGTGCGGTCGAAGGGATTCCGGGTTGGAAGCGTCCGGGGCACGCCAATCATCATGGCGTGGACCTGGGTGTTTGTGGCCGCGCTGATCGCCCTAACTTTCGCCAACTCCCGCATCGGTTCTTGGCCCCAAAAGGTCGTGACCGCCCTCGGGGCCGCAGCAATCCTCTTCGTGGCCGTGTTGGTGCATGAGTTGGCGCACGGTTGGGCGGCACGGCGAGTTGGTATTGGCGTGCGGCAGTACACTTTTACGTTCTTTGGGGGCGAAACCCAGTTCACCGTGCAGCCGCCCACTGCGGGCAAATCGGCATTGATCGCGGCGGCCGGGCCGGTATCGAATCTGTTCTTAGGCGGCGTGGCGTGGGGGGCGCTGCAAGCGATCATAAGGCAACTGACGGCAGATGACACGCTGGGAAGGATGGCCGAAACTTCTATATCGTGGCTCGCCTCAGGGGTGAATATCCTCTATTTGGCCGGTGTCCTGAACTTGATGGTAGGGGCGTTCAACCTGATTCCGGCGCTGCCCCTGGATGGTGGAGCGCTGCTCCAAGATCTGGTGTGGGCGATAACCAAACGCCAAGAGAAGGGGACAATCGTCGCCGGGTGGTCTGGCGTGGTGCTGGGGTGCGCGATGGTCGCGTGGGGAATGTTCTCAATGGAGCGCGGGATGGCGGCCATTGTCTGGGCGATTCTTATCGGCATGTCCGTTGCGCAGGGTGGGTGGGCTTCGGTCCGAAGGGGAAGGGCAACGCTGCGCGCCAGCGTCAAGACCGTGGCGGAATTCCTCGAACCGGCTGTCGCTGCACCGACAGGCACGCCGCTGCGCAATGTGGCGGCCGACCTAGCCGCTGGTACCTGGATTGTGGTCACGGACAACGGCCAATCCGTGGGTTATGTGGACCCGGACGCGGCCCGGAGGGTCTCTTCGGACGCCTCCGTGGATACGCCCCTGAGCGCCGTGATGATCGCCTTGCCGCGCGGCGCTGCGGTACCGGCGGGCCTCGCTGGGGTGGACCTGGTTCGGGCGGTCGGGCCGTACGCCGCGGCGGTGCGCCTTCTTCCGGTGTCCGATGCCGGTCGGCTAGTCGGGGTGATTCCCGTCGCCGCCGTTGTAGCGGGCCTGTAGGACGGCTGTGAAAACACCACCGTCCGGAGGTCTCCGGACAGTTTCGTTTCGCTGGCAACCACGACGCCCTGACCTGCGGTGAAACGGAGTTGTCCGATTGTCGCCTAGGACGGTGGTGAAGATACCACCGTCCTAAATGCTGGCTGCCGCGTTTCAGCTGGTCCGGGCTTCGCCCTCCCCAGGTGACGCGGTCGTCGGCCGGTTGTTCACCGGCCACCTAGCGGCACCCCACGGGATCTTTTCCCTTCGCTGCGCTACGGGAAAATCTCCCGCGGGGACCCCGAGATCCGAAAACTCGGCCCATC
>JAIRXV010000230.1 GCA_031268115.1 Bifidobacteriaceae bacterium | reverse complement strand
ACCCAGCGGGGCGAAAGCGGCGGCGAAAGCGTCCCGGAAGCCAGCCGCCCGGGCCCGGAAGTCGCGCTCGTCCAGCACGAACGCCGGGGTGCCTACCTGGGCGGCGATCTCGGTGACGCTCAGGCCACCAACCCGCAGGACGCCATCGTCCCCTTTGCCCGCGGTGACCGGCCACAGCTCCGACATCAGCGCGTTCACGTCCTCCGGCACCATCAACCACGCCGGGGTGTCCACGATGCCATGCCGGGCACCGGCTTCATGGGAACGCACAGCTACATCCTTTCCGGGGCGCTGACACCCAGCAGCCCCAGGCCGTTCGCGAGCACCTGTCTGGTGGCGTCGTTGAGCCACAGGCGGGTGCGGTGGATGTCTGTGACCGGATCGTCGCCGAAGGGCGTCACCCGGCACGAGTCGTACCACTTGTGATACGCGCCAGCCAGTTCTTCCAGGTATCGGGCCACGCGGTGCGGCTCGCGCAGAGCGGCGGCCTGGTGGACCACCCGGGGTAGCGAGGCGAGTTGACCCAGCAGTTCGGCCTCGGTCGGGTGGTTCAACGCCGCCGGATCGAAGGCGTCCTCCCGGCGCACCTTGAGCGCTGCGGCGTTGCGGGCCACATTGGCGGTACGGGCGTGCGCGTACTGGACGTAGAACACGGGGTTGTCGTTGGTGTGCTTGGCCAGCAAGTCCAGGTCGATGGCGAGGGTCGAGTCCATCGACGATCTTGCCATCGCATAGCGCGCCGCATCCACGCCCACCGCGTCCACCAGGTCTTCCATGGTGACCACGGTGCCGGCCCGCTTCGACATGCGCACCGGCTGGCCACCCCTGACCAACGACACCAGTTGGCCAATCAGTACCTCTACCGTGTCCGGATCGTCCCCGAACGCGGCCGCTGCCGCTTTCAGACGCGCAATATAGCCGTGGTGGTCCGCGCCGAGTAAGAAAATCGCGTGCGTCGCGCCGCGGGCTTTCTTATCCCGCAGATAGGCAATATCGCCGGCAATATAGGCGGGCGAACCATCGGACTTGATAACCACCCGATCCTTATCGTCGCCGAATTGGGTGGAACGCAGCCACCACGCTCCGTCCGCTTGATAGAGCGCACCGGAAGCCTTCAAGACATCGAGCGCGGCAGAAACAGCTCCCGAAGAATGCAGCGATTCCTCATGGAAATAGACATCGAAATCTACCCCGAAATTATGTAGAGACGCCTTGATTTCTACGAACATCAACTCCACGCCGCGTGTACGGAACGTTTCCAGAGCGGTGGTGTTGGGCAAAGCGAGAAGGTGGGGGCCGGCATCGTCCACCACTTGACGCGCAATGTCCTCGACATACTGGCCACCATAGCCATTCTCCGGGGGTTCCGCGCCGCGAGCCCGCGCCAGCAGCGAAGCCGCGAAATGGTCGATCTGGGCGCCGTGATCGTTGAAGTAATACTCACGCGTCACCTTGGCGCCATCCGCCTCAAGGAGGCGCGCGATGGCGTCACCCACCGCCGCCCAACGCGCGCCGCCCAAGTGGATGGGACCGGTCGGGTTGGCGGAAACGAACTCCACGTTGATCCACTGACCGGCCAGGGCGGTACCGCGGCCATAGGCATTGCCTTCCTGCACGATGTCGCGGGCCAGCACACCGGCCGCAGCCGTGTCTAGCGTGATGTTGAGGAAGCCGGGGCCGGCCACGTCGAGGCGCGCGATGCCGGGGGTGTCCGCGAGGGCGCCCGCCAGGCGGGAGGCGAAATCGCGCGGCGCGATACCGGCCTTCTTGCCCAGCTGTAAGGCGATATTCGAGGCCCAGTCGCCATGGGATCGGTCGCGGGGACGCTCCAGGTGGGGGGTGGCGGGCACTCCCGCGGGGTCGAGGTTTAGCGCGCTGGCATCGATCTCGGCGATCACAGCGGCGCGCAACGCGTCGGCAAGTTCGGCTGGGGTCACCGGGTCATGGTAGTGGGGTTTTGATGGGGCGGCTTTCCTGGAGGCTCGCCCATTGCCGATCCGGCCGCTCGGCCCGACCGCGAACGCCAGGTCGGCGGTTGCGGAGTTGCCCGTACGGGTCGGCACATCCGTCTTGACCGGATTGGAGGTTGCCGGCACGGCGCTCCCGGCACATCCGTCTTGACCGGATTGGAGGTTGCCTGCACGGCGCTCCCGGACCGACGGCACCCGTTCAAGCCAGCAGGTGCAAACCAGTCAGTTGTGTTCGGATCAGTCGATGCCGCACGTATCGATAGAGCCATTGGTCAATAGTGGGCAGTTCCCGTTCACTTCAATAGAGCTTTCGGCTACTAGGATCGCCGGAATCCCGCGTTTCGCCTCGTCCTAATGACCGAAACCTCTATAGCGATGCGGCCGGCACCGGTCCCAATAGCCAAGAGCTCTATATGAATGCGACCTGGTGAGGACGCCTATCAGAAACTCACCGCGAGGGGGCATCGCGGAGAGTCACGCGCCCGTGACGGGAGCCACATATCGATAGACCGTTCCCGACCGGCCGCTACAAAGCCGCCAGCGTCTCGAGTGTCGCTTTCGCGCCGCGTTCGTGAAGCGAACCCAACGCCCACAGGTATGGCTCGGTGAATCTCGGCGAATCGACTAGCTCCCCAAAGAAGCTCTCCTGGCGCAGAAACGCCAAAGGATCGGTTGGCCATGCCGCGGCGGCCTCCCGGACTTGAGCTTCGGCGCGATCTACGATGTCGATTGGCCGGCCCTGCTCGTCCGTCCCCTCGGCGTAGCGCGCCCACGAGGCGACGATGGCGGCGGAGCGGCGCACGTCACCGCCGCGGACAAGCTGCTCGCGGATCACCGGCACCAACCATTTCGGGATGCGGTCTGACGATTCGGCGGCCAGACGCGCCACGGTGTCGCGGACCTCGGCGTTCGCGAACCGCGCGATCAGCTGGTGCGTGTACGCGTCCAGGTCCACGCCCGGCAGCGGACGCAGGGTCGGGATCGCCTCGGCGTGCATGTAATCCAACAGGAACGCCGCCATGGTCGGATCGAGGGCGGCGTCATGCACCGCTCGGTAGCCCGCCAGCCAGCCAAAGTAGGCGATCCCCTGGTGGGAAGCGTTCAGAAGGCGAAGCTTCATCAGCTCATACGGCTCCACATCCCGCACAACCTCCACCCCCGCATCCTCGAAGGGCGGCCGCCCGCCTGGGAAATCGTCCTCCAGCACCCACTGCGTGAACTCCTCGGTCACCACCGGCCAACCATCGCCGATCCCGTAGCGCTGGGCCACCGCAGCGATGTCCTCTGGAGTGGTGCGCGGCGTAATCCGATCCACCATTGAGGACGGAAAACGTACCTCCGCGTCGATCCAGTCCGCGACTTCACGGGAACGCAGCCGCGCATATGCCACTAAGGCGTGCCGCGCCACCTGACCGTTCGATTGAATGTTATCGCAGCTCATAACCGTAAACGCGGGCATTCCCGCAGCCTTGCGCGCGGTTAGCGCCTCATATAGATACCCGAATGCGGTTCGCGGCGGCGCGCCGGCCACCTCGGCCTGAACATCTGCGTTGGAAGATATGAATTCGCCTGTGGTCTGATCCACGTTGTAGCCGCCCTCGGTAATGGTGAGGGAGACGATGGCGGTCACGGGATCCGCCAATTGGGCCACCAATGCGCGGGGATCGTCCGGCCCAAACAAATAGCCGCAGTGAGAACCGACAACCCGCGGATCCCACGCACCGCTCGGCGCCTTCGCGACTAGCGTATACAAGTAGTCCTGGTTAGTTAGAACAGCCTTCATTGCCGCGTCTGCAGGAAGGATCCCAACCCCGCCGATCCCCCAATCGTCCGCAGCCGCAGCATTCAGCAGTCGATCCAGATAGAACGCTTGGTGGGCGCGATGAAAAGCACCGACACCGAAATGCGCGATCCGTGGACGCAACCGGTCCCGGTCATAGTTCGGAATGGGTACGCCGCCGCGAAGCCGGGGAATTGCCGAATTGCTAAGCGCAATAACGGACGAATCGGCAATTGGGTCCTTTGAAGTCATCCTTGAACTCCTAATAAGGGGTATGAAACAGTTCCGGCGTCCCCGAGTTGGCGGGCCCGCCGGGTGGGATCCATTGTCCAGGTACCCACCCCTACGGCGTCAAGGCCACAACGGCCGGCGCGGTCACGGCGCTGTGCCCGGGGTGCGCCATCGGCGGCCGCAAAGCGCATCGGAGCAGGCCACAGCGTCGCGAACCGGTCACGCTGGCGGACAAAACGGTCAACACGCGGTCACGCTCGGACGATGACGGCCCCCGCCTCGATGAACCTCTCGGCCCGGGCCGCACTCAACTCTCGCCCAGTAATGACCGCCTCAAAGTCAGTCAACCCAGCGAACTGGACGAAACTCGTCACGCCGAACTTGTGGTGCGCGCCCACGAATACCCGGCGCCTAGACGCTGCCATCGCGGCCGATTTGACCGCCGCAACCACCGGATCGGGCGTGGTCATCCCAGCGTCAACTGCAACCCCATTCGCCCCGATAACTGCCAAGTCCAGATGAAATGTCCCCATCATCGTCTGCGTCCAACCCTCCACAACGCCCATTGTCCGCCCACGCACTCGCCCTCCCAAAACAATCACCTCAGTTTCAGTGCGAGTTGCCAACGCCGACGCTGCTGGCAACGACGATGTCACAACCGTGAAAGCCTGCCCGCTCGGCAGGGCACGGGCAAACAGCAGGGGGCTGAAGCCCTCGTCGACGAAAATGGTCTGCGCTTCGCCCAAACGCCGCACTGCCTCGGTTGCGATCCGCCGCTTCTCCTCGACATCGCGCCCCGATCTCTCCTTCAGCCCCGATTCAAACACCGAAGAATCGACCGGAAAGACACGGCCGTAGACGCGCCGGACCATGCCGCGGGCCTCCAACCAGCGCACGTCGCGCCGCGTCGTCTCGACCGAAACGCCGGCGAACCCCGCCAACTCCCCAATCTCGGCCTGACCCTGGGCGCGAACCGTCGCCAGAAGCTCCCCAAGCCGGGCCGACACTCGGCCAGAAGCGGGCCATCCGTCGTCCACTCGCCCCAACCCAACCATGCGCGCTCCCTCCTCGGTGCCGGCCGACGCCAACCCAACCCTATTCACCTGGGCGCACGGTACGCCGATCGGGAGCAGTGCTGCCTCCCCACACACCCCGTGCCGACGGCGTTTGCGAAACACCGGCCCGCAACTCTCTCTCCCCCGTCTCGGGGCGGAGGGCCTTCGTGGCGGCCGCATTCATGGCGGCCGCACTCATGGCGGCCGCATCTAAGCTGGTCGCCATGACTGACAAATCTGCCCGCGCGCTAATTGTTGTAGACGTCCAACCCACGTTTTGCGAGGGCGGCGAACTCCCCGTGGCCGGCGGCAATGCCGTCGCCGCTGCCATCGCTGCCTACGCCCGCGCACACCGGGACCGCTATGCCCTGATCGTCACCACCCAGGATTGGCATATCGATCCCGGCGAGCATTTCTCGCCCACCCCGGACTTCGTAGATTCGTGGCCGCCGCACGGCATGGCTGGCTCCCCTAACGCTGCCATCCATCCCGCTCTGGCGGACCTCGCCCCGGATTGCGCGGTGAAGAAAGGCCAGTATGCGGCCGCCTACTCCGGTTTCGAAGGCGTGGACGATGACGGCACCCCCCTGGCCACGGTTCTCTCCCGCGCTGGTGTGGGTTCAGTCGACGTCGTCGGAATCGCAGAGTCCCACTGCGTTGCGGCGACCGCCCTCGACGCGGTCGATCTCGGCCTGGCAACGAAAGTACTCACCGACCTGACCGTCCCCGTGAGCCCAGAACTCGGAGAAGCGGCAAGGGCACGAATGGCGGCGGCCGGCGTCGTTCTCGGTGTTAGAGATGCTGACGTTTGAGACGAGTTCCGTGTTGGCGTGCCCTTAGCGTGGCGAGCACATCGGCACCCACAGTTGGCCAGATGGCCAGCCTCGCGAGAGGGCCAGTAAATGACCAGGGGCGATCGTGTCAGGTGCGCAGGGCGAAGCCAGCATCAGGCGGGCAAGGCGAAGCCCGGACTAGCCGAAACGCGGCGGCCGGCGTCCGGCGTCCGGAACGGTGGTGCTTTCGCTATCGACTCAAAGCCGGTGACGAAGAGGCGCCGTGATCAGGTGGTTGCGGACGTGCCTACTCGGGCGACAGCGCATCGGTCTAGGTCGGAAAAGCACCGATCCAGCAATGTTAGCCGCTGCGTTTCAACTGGTCAGCGCGGTCTGCGCTGATCCAGTTGACTCAGTCGTCGGCCGCTCTATCGCCCGGCATCCTAGGCGGGAGCGGAGATTGTCGCCTCGGCAGTCCCTAGCCGACCGCACCGGTCTTGGCCACGGTCAAGTCCCGTGGTGTGGTGTGGTTTGGTTTCGCCGTTGTTGGGTTGGGGTGTCAGTGTTGTTGGTGGTTTTGGTGGATGGCTTTGGCTTGTTTGCGTGTGACGCCTAGGGCGTCGG
>JAIRXV010000184.1 GCA_031268115.1 Bifidobacteriaceae bacterium | reverse complement strand
GGTCGCCGCGTTGGCGCCGGCCAAACTCAACCTGATGCTCGGGGTTGGGGAACGCCGCGCCGACGGCTACCACCCGCTCACCACCGTGTTTCAAGCCGTTGACCTGTGGGAACGGGTGACTGTAGGGTGCAGCCCAGACCCGGGCGTGCGGGTCAGCGTGGCCGGGGTTGGAACGGCGAACCCGGCAGTAGGAAGGGTGCCGTTGAACCGGACCAACCTGGCCGTGCGTGCCGCGGAGGCGCTGGCCGAATACGCCGAGCTGGAGCCGGCCGTTGACCTGCGCATCGACAAGGCCATACCGGTTGCGGGCGGTCTTGCGGGAGGGTCGGCCGATGCCGCGGCGACACTCCTCGCCTGCGACGCACTGTGGGATACGGGCCTGACACGGGAAGAACTAGCCGAACTGGCGGCAGGTCTGGGCGCCGATGTCCCCTTCGCGATGATGGGCGGAACGGCGCTCGGGCAGGGGCGGGGCGAGGTGCTGGAGCCGCTCACCGTCGGCGGACCGATGTGGTGGGTGTTGGTTACCCGCGCGGTGGGGCTGTCCACGCCGGAGATCTTCGCCGCGTGGGACCGCCGCGGAGGCGGAGGCGCGGCAGCGGGGCGCCCGGAGGGCCTGATCGCCGCGTTGGCCTGCGGCAACCTGGCCGATGCCGGCCGCTGCCTAGCCAACGATCTTGAGCCCGACGCGGTGGGCGCCATGCCCGAGTTGCGCGCGATCCTGGAATGTGGCCTGGCGGCGGGCGCCTTGGGGGTTGTGGTCACGGGGTCCGGGCCCACGGTGGCGGGGCTGGCCGCATCGCGCGATGCGGCGCAAGCGCTGGCGGAGAGCTGGGGCGCGATGGCGAAGATGCCTGGGGTAGGCGGGTCCGTCATCGTCGCCAAGGCCGTGAGCCAAGGCGCTCACGTGCTGGCGGGCGAGATAGGGCGGTAGTCGCGGCGGGGGCTGACCGGGCTGGCGCGAGGCGGGTTTGCGCAGCGCAGCCAACCGGAAAGTGTTCAGTTCATTTGGGTACACTCAACCTTTGACAACTTCGGTTCGGGGAAGCGGCCGTCCGTCCCGCCGCGCGGTCTTCGAGCAGTTCGCTGCCGCGATGGACGAACTCACCCAGCATGGAGGCCTCCCCCCGCTCGACCAGGCGCGCCACCTTTGGGACGGACTGTGGCACATGGACGTGCATCACTCCACCGCCATCGAGGGGAACACCCTCGTTCTACGCGAGGTCGAGGTGCTCCTCGACCAGGGACGCGCGGTCGGAGCCAAAGAACTGAAGGAATACATGGAAGTCCTCGGGTACGGCAAAGCCTCCGCTTGGGTCTACGGGCAAGCCACCCCCGCCCGTGACTGGCCACACGACCAGAGCGTCACCCTCACCGAAAACCGCGAACTGCACCAGGTGGCGATGGGCCATGTTTGGGATGTCGCCCCCCAACCGGCCGCCACCGCCCGGGAGACGCCGGGCAGCTTCCGCCAGCACGAGATCGCCGCGTTCCCTGGCGCCATGCAACCCCCCACCTACCCGCTTGTGCCCGCCGAGCTCGACGCCTGGATCGCGGACGCGGGCCAGTTAGGCAACGATCTGCGCAGCGGCAAGTTGGCCGCACCCGAAGGCCCGGTCGAGTTGGCCCGTCTGCACGCGGGCTTCGAACGCATCCATCCCTTCCTCGACGGCAATGGCCGCACCGGACGGCTGCTGCTCAACCTCATCCTGGTACGCCTCGGCTGGCCCCCAGTCGTCATCTTGAAGACCCAGCGCCGCCGCTATCTCGCCGCCCTGATCCGCGCCGATGGCGGCGACCCGGGGCAGCTCGCAGAGATCGTTGCGCGAGCCGCCATCGCGTCGATGAACGCTCTCCTGCCCTCCCTCGCGGACGTGAGAGACCTGGTCCCGTTGTCCGCCTTGGCAGACCAGACCGTAAGCCTGGCCGCGTTGCGACAGGCCGCGATCAGGGGACGTCTGGCCGCCACCCTCGACTCCCGGGGCCGATGGCGGTCCACCCGCCAGGCCGTCCACGATTACCAACACCACAAGTACCGGCGTGCCTGAAAACCCAAACCGCCAGGTCAACCGCTCCGCCAGGCCATCCGGGCGGCGGACGTTGCGGACCTGACTGGACACCGAAGCGCCTGGACGCAGGGGTCAGCTTTCACCCAGCGGCGACAGGTCTGGTCTCCTGGGTCTGTCGCCTTGCCTGATTTGGTGCCTGATGCCGACCGGGCGCGGGCGGTTGCCTGCCTCGCCCGGGGGTGAGTATTGCCATGTGCCGGGCTTGGCGGGTCTGGTCTCTGCGGGAGAGGGAAGAGCGACTTTGTTCTTGGGTTTGATGTTTTGCAGGAACTGCGCATCGTGTTGCCCGACAATACTGCCGCCAACCGTGTGGCGTTCCAGGCCAAACTGCCTCTCTTCGAGATCGAGTTCGGTCGCGCAGACGCCGCCGAAGGCCTGCTGGTCTGAGAGGCGCCTGGGACTGAGGTCCCGCCATCTCGCCCTACTGGTCGCGCTACCCCGACGTCCGCTGGGATATTGGGGCGTCACCAGCGACCAACCTCCGTGTCCCCACCCTAAGGGGGGACCATCGCATGGTCAGATACAAAATTCGGTTCGGTGCCATCCTCGCATCGCTGGCGCTTGTCGTGGGCGGGTCACTGGTCGGGCCACCCGCACAAGGGGCTTTGCCCTCCGGCTGTGGCCTCTCGGCCTCCGTCCCTGCATCGAACGGCACCAACGTCTGGTCACACGCAAACATCAATTGCTCAAGCTCGCGGCTGTTGCTAGCCAGGGCGGCTGTCGACGAGCAGGTCGGCCTCGTCTGGAATAATGTCTACGGTGGCTGGGGTCCCTGGCAAGGTATTCGAGGCACAAATTACTCCACGACTGATCGATCTGTCTCGTGCAACGGTCACGGCACCGACAATTGGCGCGGTCGCGCCGAAGGTGAGGTCGACTCCGCCAACAACTACCAGATTACTTCGACAGCGCTTAGCATCACGTGCTAGCTATCACTGAGATGCCAGGTTTTCTCCTGACGCCGTGTTACGGCCCGGTCTTGAGGGTGATGCCGCAGTGACTTCTGTTGGCCAAGGGGGCTCTTTCGCTGGGTTTCTACGGACCCAGCGAAAGAGCCCGCGTCAGCTCTCAGGTCGTGCTGAGAGGCATCGAGGGAAAAGCCGTGACCGACTCGGTCACTTTGGCACGATGTCACTTGCCGCCACTCTCGCCGCGCTCCTATTGACGTCGGGTTGCGGCGCTCAGCCAAAGGACACCCGCGCAACTACAGTTCCGGGGTTGCAGCAGGCTGTCACTGCTGACGAATACGAGGCGGCAGTTGAAGGCACCCGCAAGTGCATGCTGAACAAGGGATACGATGTCTCCCCGGCAATGCAGGGCACTGCGGGCATCTTGTTGTCGTTCAGTTGGGAAGCGGTCGATGGCGCATCGGAAGCGTATGATGCCTGTTATGAGGAGATTCACCTAAAGGAGATCGAGCATTATTGGTTCCACTCGAATGTTCCCACGGGAAGCAACCGGGAGGAAATGTTTGAGGAGTTTACTAGCTGTCTAGAAGAAGGCGGCGCCGCGTATCCGGATATTGAGTCGGACAAGACACTTGCTGAAGTGATCGACCTCGTACTAGAACATGTCGATGACCAAAGCGAGGAATTCGGACAGACCCTTTCCTGTATTGACGATTTCCGCCTCCTGTACCCGGATGGCGTGGCACCACTTTGATGACACACGGTTCGTTGCTCCGGCGCGGTTGTAGCGATCATGTGCTGTGAAACACTGCGGTGCTGT
Source organism: Bifidobacteriaceae bacterium (assembly GCA_031268115.1). Taxonomy (GTDB): domain Bacteria; phylum Actinomycetota; class Actinomycetes; order Actinomycetales; family WQXJ01; genus JAIRRT01. Next base: position 2,008 of record JAIRXV010000184.1, on the reverse strand, counting down.
TCCGGTAGGACATCGGTCAAGTGTCGGACCTATGCACGGGCCTTGCGCGAATAGTTTCACGGGGGAAACGGCCTTTCTTGCCTCCGCCTCGGCTGTGGTGAAGGGCAACTCAAAAGGAGGTCTGTGATATGGGAGTAGTATTGTCGCACATGTTCAACCTGAGGGCGAGGCAGTTCTCGGCTACTGGCGCGCGTGTGGTAGCGGTGGCGTCCGTTGCGTTCGCTACCGTCTTCCTGATAGGCGGTTGCGCCAATAGTCAGCACGGAGATGTACCAACACTGACGGATGAGTCTTCTCGTTCCGTGGAGGCTGGCCTGGCGCTGGAAGCGCTTGTTGCCTGCCTTAAGGATGCAGAGATTCCGGCCAGGGTGGGTAGTGTTGATGGGAACGGGGTGCTATCGTGGGAAGAAAGGCATGACATCTACGCGGTGAACCCTTGGGGGGAAACGGTGGAGATCAGCGGACTGACGCTTGGCGATGCTCAGTCCACTTCAAGCGGTGAATTCGCGAACTTTGTGGACAGCCATTTCGCCGACGGACTCTATTCCGCAGGACTGAAAGTCGATGGCGTGGATTTTTCGGATGACTACGGGCGGTGTCTTGATTCCTCGGGATATCAACCGTCAGAGCGAGAGATCGATGTGGCGAGCGAGTTAGCTGCCAAGCAGGCGCTAGCAGAGATCACGAATGACTGGATCGCTTGTGCGCGGGATAACGGTTATTCTGATTGGCCTGACGTAGAACCGGGCAAGGCCGATGGGTGGTTGACGTCTCCGACAGCTTTAGTCCCGCTGAGCATTTCGACCGATTCACTTCAGGAGCTGCTGGGCACCTGTCCAAACTTTGATGAAGACACTGCGAGAAGGCTTGAGGTGGGTGATGGGGGTAGCGAGTCTGACTTTCTGGCGCAGCCTTCGGTTGCGATTAGTCCTCCAGATCCGCCTGTGTTCGATGAAGGGACGGGAGGACTCGTTCCGATAGATGATGAGAACCATTACCAGGAGCTTGTTGAAGTCTTGGGGCAAGCGGAGACGGATTTCTACTCGAGTCGTGCAAGTGAGGCCGAGTCAGACGACGAGCAGTAGGCGCGGTGGCGTCAATGGTCAGGGCGATGAGGTCAGCCCCGAGTTTCATGCCGAAGTTCCGATTATGGCGAGGGGGTGGATGGGTTGCCTGGTGGGGGCGGGCGCGGGGGTGGTTTCTTCGGCGTAATCGGGTGACGCTTCTTGTGGCCCGTGGGCTGCTCGGCGCGGGACTGGACAAGGAGTGTGTCACATGGGAGGTGTTTCGCTGTGGGAGTTTATGGGGCAGGGTCGAAAGCGGCATGGCGGGGCGGGGAGGGGGGCCCAGGAGGATTCAGGGGCTGCGTCACCAGCGGCGGGTTTGCGCGAGGTGACTATTTGGGGTGCCGTGGGTGTGGAGTTGATTTAGCAAGATCTGACGCATGGGGAATTGGGTCGGGTATTCTCTGGCCGACACGCCTCGGAAATTCCGATAAACGCCCGTGCGGGGCATCTGAACGCGTCCAAGCTCACCGTAGAAGAGCGCGTCGAGGTCGCCACCGACCTGGCTGCCCCGCCTTCACATGGGCGGAGCGTGCTGGCCGCCTTCTGGGATATCCCGACACTGGCCGACTGGATCTCTACCCAGTTCGGGGCCCCATGTGACTGGCCTACTTCCCACCACTTCCTGCTCCGGTTCGCGGGCCTGTCGTCCCACAAGCCAGCACCGTGAGCGACCGGTCGCGGCGGGGCACCCAGCGTCCTGCTCGACCTGGCCGGGGGCGCTTATCCCGTTCTGGGCCGCGCCGTTGGCGCCCGCACGCGATGGTTTGACAATTGGGGGGCAGGGAGAGATCATCGCTGAACGCGCGGGCCGGCCTGAGGCTCTGAGGTTTATTCAAAACTCGATAAGTAGCCATACGTCGGCGTGTCCCCAACAATAGGACGGCCCTTTCCAGGAGAATAGGAGGTGAAAGAATTCCATACTCCCCAAAAAAAGGACCGTC
>JAIRXV010000160.1 GCA_031268115.1 Bifidobacteriaceae bacterium | reverse complement strand
TCCAGCTTCGAGCGGTCCTATCGCCCGGCCCTGGCCGTACTGTTCGGCGAAAACGAGACCAAACAGGTCTGGGACTTCCCGCACCTGTGGGCCTACGCCCGGGACTTGTTCGCCCAAGGGTTCGCTAGCCCGCTGGAACAGTACTTCCTTGGGCTCGTCCCTGGGCCGAGCGGACAGTACCTCCAAGGGAAGGGCTTCACCCCGAACGGCTACCGGCTGCGGCCGCCCACCGAGGCGCTCGCGGCGTGGAACGAACCGGCCAACCGCGAATCCCTGCACGGGACGGACACCTACTCCGGTCCGGGCGGCGGCGGCTCGCTGGTTCACTGGCGTTTCGGCGGGTGAGCGGCGCCCACCTGAAGGAGGCCCGCCTGGGTGCCCGCCTGAAGGAGGCCCGCCTGAGGTGACGCCCACCTCAGAACAACCGGGCCAGCGCACCCCCCGGCCCACGATGGTCGCCGCACCGGCGGTTGACCGGCGCCCACCTCAGAACAGCCGGGCCAGCGCACCCTCCGGTCCACCCATCGCCCAGCCGGCCACCACCAGCCCGGTCCACGCGAGCGCGGCAAACGCCACGACAAGCGCCGCGCCGCGGGACCAGGCCACCCACCCGAGCAGCTTGAGGGTGCCGTAACGGGTCGCGTCGCCATCCGGCCCGAACCACGTCCCGATACCGGCCACCGCCACCCCAAGCCCGAGCGCCAAAGTCCCCGGCAGGTCGGCCCGAACCCCGTACCGAGCCATCAGCCAAGTCAACGCCCCAAGGATCGCGCCCACGGCCAGCCCCGGCACGAGCCCAACGGCGGAACGCACCGCATATACGGGTGTTGCCGCTGCGGTGCGCACCGTGTCGCGGCGCCGCGACTCGCCACGCCGAAGCCGCCGCAAACGCAAGGTCTCGGCCGCCATCGTCCATGTGCGTCCCGTCAGCAGAATCACGCCGACGATGACGGCCCCCACCACCGGGCGCACCGTCGCCAACCCGGACAGCCCGAGCCAGAGCGCTAGTGCCAGGACTCGGCGGCGCGGCGCGGGCTCCCGCACGGCCCAAGGCGATGGCGCCTCGGGGCCATCGACCCAAATTGGCGGCTCGGGGCCATCGACCAGGGGTTCGCCGATCCAATCGGTGGCGTGACTGGAGCCGGCCTCCGCCGGCCTCTGGCCGCCCGGAACCGCGCCAGGGACTGAGCGCGGGCTCCAGGCTGGCGGCTCGGAGACCCACTCGGTGCCCGGTCCGTCATCGTCCGCATACCCAGACTCGCCGAAGCGACGGGTCGGGCCAGTTAGGGGACCGCCATCGGCGGCCTCTCGCAGGGCAGCGGCCAGCGAAGACGCAGGCAAACGGTCCGTTGGGTCGGGGCGAAGCGCCGCCGCGAGGGGGCCGGCGATGGCGGCCGGCAGCCCCGCGAGATCCGGCTCACCCGCGGCCACTCGCGTGAAAACGATGTCGAACCGGCCTTCGCCGAACGGCACCCGGCCGGTGGCGGCGAAGGCGAGGGCGGCGGCCAGGCCCCAGTGGTCGCTGGCGTAGGTTGGCTCACCGCCCGCGATCAACTCCGGGGCCACGAATCCGGGGGTCCCGATCAAGAACCCAGTCCCGGTCAAGCGGGTGGCCTCACCCTCCTGGGCGATTCCGAAATCGATCAGCACCGGCCCGTCCGGACCGATCATGATGTTGCCGGGTTTAAGGTCGCGGTGGACCACGCCCGCACGGTGAACCTCAGCGAGGGTGGCCGCAAGGTCCGCCGCGAACGCCGCCAGTTCGGCTGGCTCGAAGGGACCGTCTGCCGCAACTGTCTGCGTCAGGGTCTGGCCGTCGATGTATTCGGTGACCACGAACGCTTCAGGGCCGTCCACCTCGGCATCCACCACTCGCGCGATCCCCCGTCCGCGCAGGCGTTGAAGCACCGCGACTTCGCGGCGAAGGCGTTGACGGGCCGCGGAATCGGCAGCAAGGGCGGGGTGCAGCAGTTTGACGGCCACGTTCACGCCGTCCGCGTCCACCGCCCGGTAGACCGTCCCCATGCCGCCGCTGCCAAGGACCGGACCGAGCGTGTAACCGCCCAATTCGGTGCCTTCCGGCAGCGCCGTGCGTTCCATGCCCGCCACCGTAGCCGCTGTACTCGCCCAGGTGGCGGCGGCGCGGGGGGCGGCCCGCGTTTCGATGTCGTACCCCCCTCCTACAGTTCGGCCCATGGTAAGAACTGCGACAGGCAAGACCGAGTTCGAGTGTGTGGAGTGCGGTTGGTCCACCCCTAAGTGGGCGGGCCGCTGCGGACGGTGCGGGGGGTGGGATTGCCTCGTGGAATGCACGATGACGTCCCGCGGCAACCGCACACGGGTCCCTTTGAGTCCGGGGCCAGGTACGTCCGGCGGGTTGCGGCTCGTGCCGGGCCTTGGGGGTCAGAGCGGCGGCCCGGAGTCGATTGAGCGGATCGACGCGACACCGGTGCGGGCGTGGCCCACGGGGATCGGGGAGTTCGATCGGGTGTTGGGCGGCGGGATTGTCCCTGGGTCGGTCATTCTGCTGGCCGGCGAGCCAGGGGTGGGCAAGTCGACGCTGCTGCTAGACGTTGCGGCTCGGGCGGCGCGCAGCGGGAGGCGGGTGCTGTACGCCACGGGCGAGGAAACGGCCTCCCAAGTCAAGCTGCGGGCCGAACGGATCGGGGCGTTGGCGCCGGAGCTTTACCTCGTCGCCACCGGGGATCTTGGGGAATTGGTGACGCACATGAATGAGGTTGGGCCGGAGTTGGTGTTCGTCGATTCGGTGCAAACGCTCAGCGCGGAGGGCGTAGAGGGCGCTCCCGGTGGGGTGGCGCATGTCCGCGGTGTGACCGGAGAGCTGGTGGCCCAGGCGAAAGCCAGGAACACGGCCGCGATCCTGGTGGGGCACGTCACCAAGGAAGGCGCGGTGGCCGGGCCGCGCACGCTGGAGCACTTGGTGGACGTGGTCTGTTGTTTCGACGGTGAATCGCGCACCGCGCTCAGAATGCTGCGAGCCAGCAAGAACAGGTATGGCTCAGCTGAGGAAGTGGGCTGCTTCGAACTCGGCGAGGGCGGGTTGCGGGAGATCACGGACCCCTCTGGGCTATTCGTCCAAGCGGAAGATGCCGCGGCCCCGGGCTGTTCGATTGGCCTGGCGTTGGAGGGACGCCGGCCCATCGCCGCCGAGGTCCAAGCTCTGGTTGTGCCCTCTGCCCTACCCAGCCCCCGGCGCACAACCAGCGGGGTAGACGGTTCGCGTCTGGCAATGGTCCTGGCCGTGCTCCAACGCCGAGCCAAGATCGTCCTTTCCAACCAAGACGTCTACGTCTCCACCGTTGGCGGCGCACGAGTGGTGGAACCGGCCCTGGACCTGGCTATCGCGGTGGCCTTGGCCGGCGCCCGCTGGGATCTGCCGGGCATACCGGGCACCGCGGTGATCGGAGAGGTTGGCCTGGGTGGAGAGGTTCGCGCTGTCCGCGGGATGGCCCGGCGCTTGGCTGAAGCGGCCCGCTTGGGGTTCACGCGCGCCGTGGTGCCGGACGGCACGAGCGCCGCACTTGCCCGCGACGTGGCCGGCCGGTCCGTTGCCGGTCTCACGCTGGTGGAGGTTCCGGACGTGGGGGCGGCGGTGAGGGCGGTGATGG
>JAIRXV010000237.1 GCA_031268115.1 Bifidobacteriaceae bacterium | reverse complement strand
GAGCGCAGCGAGAGGAGCGCTCCTCGCAGCAGATGAGTTCTTCGCAGGAGTTGGCCGGTGTCGCTGCCATCGAGGCGCTGGGGTTCAGTGCGGAGATGGAGGTCGTCGAGGCCACGGGGGAGGCGGCTGCGCGGGTTTTCGAGCCGGGCGACATTCTGAAGCGGATCAATGGCATCGCTTTAGACGATTTCGACCATCTCTTGGGGGTGCTGGGCGCCATCGCACCCGGCTCGACCATTGAAGCGGAGATCCGCCGCGACGGCAGCCCACAGACTGTGACTATGGTCACTGAGGACGATGGCGAAGGCGGCTCGCGTATGGGTGTCATCGTTGGCTTTGCCTTGCCGTTTGAAGTCACCTTTGGGGTCGAGGGTATTGGCGGATCGAGCGCGGGGATGATGTTCGCGCTCGGGATCGTGGACAAGCTCGGGCCGGTGGACTTGGCGGGTGGCCATATCGTCGCTGGTACGGGCACAATCGACCAGGACGGGAGGGTCGGGGCGATTGGCGGCATCCAACAGAAGATGATCGGTGCGTACAGGGACGGCGCCGAGTACTTCCTCGCCCCGACCGATAACTGCGACCAAGTCCGCGGGGCGATCCCCTCCGGCCTGAAGGTGACGCGTGTGGCGACTTTGGACGAGGCCCTAAACGCGTTGGCGGCGATTCGCGCCGGCGAGCCCGATACGCTGCCCACCTGCGAATCGGTCTCGGATCGGTAGTCGGCGGACCCACCTGCGGGGTCGGCCTGTCCCCGTCCGCGCGCCGACGATGGCGAACCAACCCCGCCCGCCGCCATCGTGCGCGGTGGCGGTGTGGGAGACTGAACCCCAACCCAGCAGACTTCGGCGGCCAAGCAGCCGCTGCGATAGGTGAGGATTAGGCATCGCTCGTGTTTCCGTCGTTCAACTTCCCTTCCCGGCCCAATAATCCTCCAGCCCGCGGCCCAGGCCTTCCCACCCTGCGCCGGGGCCCGCTCATGTGGACCGTCCTCGTGCTCGTGGCCGTTGCCCTCATTCTCGTGGCCGCATCGCGGGTGTGGACGGAGGTGTTGTGGTTCGATCAACTCGACTACTTGACCGTGTTCACCACACAGTGGATCGCGCGGATAATTCTGTTTGCGATCGGGGCGTTGGTAATGGGGCTCGCGACATGGGGTTCGCTGACCATCGCCTACCGGTCGCGGCCCGTGTACGTGCCCACCGCGTCCTCGTCGCAGGCGATGGATCGCTACCGGGAGATGTTCGAGCCGCTGCGGCGTGTGGCGACGATTGGGGCGCCGGTGCTTGTGGGGCTATTGGCGGGGGCCAGCCTGCAAGGTCAATGGCAAGAGGTACTGCTGTTCTTGGGCCGCGGGCCGTTCGGTGAGGTCGACCCGCAGTTCTCCATGGATGTCTCGTTCTTCGTTTTCACCTTGCCGATCCTGCGCTTTGTTGTCTCGTACCTGACGGCTTTGCTGGCGGTGGCGCTTGTCGGGGCCGTGGTGATGCATTACCTCTACGGCGGCATTCGGATCGGACTGCCGGGACCGGGCGAACGGGTCAGCCGGGCGGCACGCGCCCAACTAGGGGTGCTCGCGGCGCTGATCTGCCTCGCTGTTGCCGCTTCCTATTGGTTGGATCGGTATTCGATGTTGCTGGGTGAGACTGAGCGCTTCGCCGGTGCGGGCTACACGGCGATCAACGCGAATCTCCCGGCTAAGACCATCCTGGCCATTATCGCCGTCTTTGTGGCCGCACTGTTCGCATTCACGGCCGTGCGGGGAAACTGGAAGCTGCCGGCCCTCGGGGTTGGACTCATGGTGCTGTCCGGGATCGCGATCGGCTGGGCCTACCCGGTCTTGATACAGAATTTCGTGGTTACACCCAATGCCCAAGGCAAGGAAAGCCCATATATTCAGCGCAACATCGACGCCACGCTCGTGGCGTACGGGCTGGAAGACATGGAGATCAAAGCGTATTCCGCCAAAACCACTGCGGAGGCGGGCGCGCTGCGCGGTGACGCCGATTCGACGGCCTCGATCCGTCTGCTCGATCCGACCGTCGTTCCAGCCACATTCCGTCAACTCCAGCAGAATAAGCAGTATTACGATTTCACGGATGTCTTGGCGGTGGACCGCTATGAGATCGAAGGCGAGAAGCGGGACACGGTGATCGCCGTGCGGGATATCAAACTCGCCGGTGTGGACGCTTCCTCTCAGACGTGGGTCAATCAACATACCGTCTACACGCACGGCTATGGTGCGGTGGCCGCCTACGGGAACACCACGGACACGGACGGCCGCCCCGCTTTCTACGAGGGCGAGATCCCGCCCACGGGGGAGTTGGGGGACTATGAGCCGCGCGTCTACTTCGGACAATCCAGCCCCGAGTATTCGATTGTGGGTGCCCCGGAGGGTACCGATCCGTGGGAGTTGGACTACCCCGACGATGCCGCTCCCCAAGGCCAGAAGAACAGCACCTACGCCGGCGATGGCGGCCCCAACGTGGGAAGCGGCCTGAACAAGGTGCTCTACGCTTTGAAATTTGCTTCCACTAACATTCTGTTCTCTGAGCGGGTGACTTCGGAGTCGCAGATCTTGTACGATCGCGATCCCAAGACCCGCGTCCATAAGGTTGCCCCTTACCTGACGCTCGACGAGCGGGTCTACCCCGCAGTTGTCGACGGCCGCGTGGTGTGGGTGGTGGATGGATACACAACCACCAACGCCTATCCCTACTCGGCGTTCCTAGACATGAACGAGGTGACCCGCGATTCGCTGAACACGGTGCCAACGGCCACGGGCCTGCTTCCAATAGAGTCGCAGACAGTCAACTACGTACGCAATTCCGTCAAGGCCGTTGTGGATGCTTACGATGGTTCGGTCACACTGTACGCCTGGGACAGCTCCGATCCGCTCTTGAACGCGTGGGCTGGCATCTACGAGAACACGCTGACGCCGATGTCTGAGATTT
>JAIRXV010000235.1 GCA_031268115.1 Bifidobacteriaceae bacterium | reverse complement strand
CCACGCGCAGCCTCTAGGTCCTCAGGGGCGCTGGGCGTTCTCTGCCGCACGGATTGGAACCACCCGGCGGTCTGCTCGCACGCCAGTGGCGCGTGTGAGCCTGCACAAATCGATGATGGGATTGAGGACCGAATGATGCTGTGTGCCTACGTATCGGCAACAGATCGTGCTGCCGTACCACGCGGTGCGAAATCTGCCCGCGCGCGCAAGCGCCCCGCGGACCCGCCTCCCCACCCCTGCGGGCTCTTCGCGGCCGCCAAGACCGATGGCGGCATGAGCATCGTAGAAGTGATTATCGCGATCGTGTTGCTCGCCATCTTCGGAACCGCGACTACGGTGATCGTCATCCAAGGTGGGCGGGTCTCGGCCGACAACGCGGCCAGGATCGTCGCGACCGGGTTGGCCGACCGGGAGTTGACCCTGTCCGGGGAGGTCGTCACCGGCTCGCCCGGCGGGGCGGATTTGCTGCTAAATCCGGCGACGGTGGTCAACCCCAACGTCACACCCGAAATGAGCTCGCACAACGCCGAGTACGCGTTCCGTTCGCAGGGCCAGCTCTACCGCGTTGAGCGTCATGCGAACCTTCAACCCATTGGGGCGGGCACACCGTGCGAGAACATCAGCGCTGCCGAGGTCAAGCAGTTCGCAGTGTTGGTGACGGTGACTGTCACGTGGATGGATATGGGTCGATCGACTAGCCCCCATGTCGCGTCCAGACTGTTCGCTCCGCACCGCGATGCTGTCGCAGGCTTGGATCCAGGCGAGGCCGTGCTCGGAGTCCGCGTCACCGGGACCAAGGGGACCGGCCCTGGAACTCCCCCGTACGGTCGGCAAAACGTTGAAGTCGAAGTGACCGGAGGTGGGTTCTTCAGCAACATCCAAGTCACCGATGAGCGGGGCTGCGCGATCTTCGTGATCACCCCACCGGCGGGCGGGGCGAACTACCAAGTCACTCTGCTTGGATATCTGGGAAACGGAGACTTCGTGAATTCGGCCCATGAGATACAGCCGACCCGCACGGAGTACATGCTGTTCCCCGGCGAATCGCGCCCAGTGCCCTTCGCGGACTATGAACCAGCCGCTTCGTTCACAGCGAAGATCCTCAATTGGGACGATTCTTTGATCGGGACCATCGACACTGTTTCGTTGCTTCCCGCCGATCCAGCGGCCGCAACGATCACTCGACCCATCGTTGTCTCCCCAGGCTCCGATCCGACTGCCACGTTCGAAGCCGTGTGGCCGGGTGCCTACACCGTCCAGATCGGCGGTGTCTTGACGAATATTGCGTTTGGGCTAGACGCCGGCGACCACCAAGAGAAAGATGTTCCCGTCCCATGAGCGTTCGCATCCGAGGCCGTTATGGCCGTTCAGATTCAGGAGCGACTCTGATCGAGTTGCTGGTGGCTATGTCGATCGGGGTTTTCGTCCTCGGGCTGCTGGTGGTCGTCAACACGTCCGTGGTCAAGAATGACACCAAGAACTTGGCGCGTCAGACCCGTGTGGACGGGATCCAGCAGGCCAGCATCTGGTTGGGTGACGCCTTGACGAATGCCACATCGCGTCGCAGCGCCCCGGGGGCAGCCGCGATTGAGATCGCCGAGCCCACGAAGATCGTGTTCACCTCGGCCCTGCCCGTGGAGGGAGCCAGCCAAACCTACTTCGTTTCGCGAGTCACCCTGGTCTTAGGTGAGGAGTGTTGGACTGGGCAACCCGCCGAGGCCGGCGTCTTGCGTCGCTGTGTCCAGCAACCCATCCCGTCTGGGCCTGGGGCGGGCGTTTTGTGCGCCAAAGGCGGTCCGAACTGCCCCGATACTTTGTTCCGCGAGTCGATCGTGGCCCGCGGAGTCCGCGATGACAAACTGTTCGGGTATTCACTCCAAACGGTCAACGGCCCGGGTGCCCCCGTCACGGCGGTCCCCGATCCGGTCGACAAAGCTCAGATCGTCGCTGTCGAATTCACCGTCACCGTCGGTGGCGCGAACGGCACAAACAACGCGGATATCACCGCGACATTATTCAAGCGCTACCCGATCAAAGGATGGAGCAAGCTGTAATGAGGGTCTTCTTTCAGCGGCGATCCCGCCGGGGTGACCAAGGGATCGCCATGGTTGCTGTCCTGGTCACGCTGTCGATCACACTCGTCATGGTGATGGTCTCACTGACGTTCCTGACCAACTCCACCAAATACTCCCGGTACGCCCAGGACTCCGACCGCGCCGTTGAGGCCGCCCAGTCCGGGATCAGCGACATCCTCGCCGAACTGCGGATCGACCGCGAATACCTCGATCACATCGTCGCCACCAAAGACAACCCGGCCGGCTACTGCCACCAGACCGCCACCGGTGGCCCACCCCTGGACGGCGACATCTTCGCCGCCGACTGCGGTTGGGACACCTCAACCCCTGTCGGATGGCAAACCCTCGCCGATGGCCAGGAATACCATTACACCATCATCTCCAAGGCCGAAGTCGCCGCAAGCTTCGAAGTCCTATCCACCGGCCGCTCCAACGACGTCTACCGGTCAGTCCGAGCCCGCATCTCCCAAGAGACCAGCACCATGTGGCTCTACCTCACCGACTACGAAATCCATGACCCCAAGGACCTGATCCCCGCCATGCTCCGTATGGTCAGTGGCATCTACGCTCCGAACTACACCTCCCCGGAATGCGGGGGAACGTGGTCCCCGAACCAAAGCAATCCCGATCTGTTGTATGGATGGCAAGCATACCCCGTCATCTCCGACTCCACGGTGCGCCGCGACTTTCAGACACTTTTTAAACTCGTCCTAACCGGCGAATATATGCGCGAGTATTGCACACAGAACCGTTGGGGCTACTTTCTGTCCTTTGATAAGCCCGGGCCAAACACACCGCTCGAACTCAAGGGACCTATCCATTCGAACGATGTCATCTATGGCAGGGATGCCGCCGTAACCGGACCGGTCACCACGTCCTACCCCGCGTGTCTTGACGCCGATCCGGAAGATCCGACCACCTGGGACAAGTGCGTTGTCGGGGAACTGTCTAATCCCGACAAGGTCTACGCGATGCGGGGCACCTTAAAGTGGGAGGGGCAGGCGCCCGCATACCGCGCGCCCCTCGTCTTCCCCACCACCGAAGAACCCAAGTCCATGGCCGCAGATCAAGGCATCGGATGTATGTACCAAGGTCCTACCCGCATTGTCCTCGACGGGGACCACATGCGCGTGTGGTCGAAGGAGACCGTCGATCCCAAATGGGGTTGTGGGACGGAAGTGGATCTGCAGTCGGACGTCGGCGCCTACGTCGAAGTCCCCGAGGACGGCCTGATCTACGTGGACGCCAACCCCAACGTTCCCCCCAACAAGATCGCCGCCGGGGCCATCGGCGATGGCCTCCCGCTCGGGGAGTATGACGGGACCGAACCACCCCCCCCGACAGCTGTCGGCCAGATCGGTCAGTCCTATGAGTGGGCCAACGGTACTCACGGCTCGAAACTGGATGGCTACGGCAACCTGTGGATTGACGGTGAATTCACCGGCGGCAACCTCACTGTCGTCGCCGATCGCTCCATCATCATCACGGGGGACATCGGAACGCTGGACGACGAGAACGATCTCCTCGGCCTCATGGGGGGCGAGAACGTAGAAATCTTCAATCCCCTCATGTACCGGCCCAAGGCGTACACCAACTCGGCCGGCGAACTCTACTGGCAGGAAAACGCCCTCGGCCTGCGCGAGCAGGGGCGAACGCTGGAGTATGTCGGGCATGCGGAGGGGGAGTGGCCGCGCAACCACGAAGGCGAATACCGAGAGCTGTACATTGAGGCCGCGATATTCGCGGCCTCGGGCAGTTTCATCCTTCAGAACTACGATTCACAGGTTAACCTGGGGTCGCTCTACTTGACCGGCTCGGTAGCCCAGCGTTTCGCTGGAATGGTATTCAGCGGGTTCTACTACACGGATGTCAACCTCGATAGGTTCCCCGGTGGTGGGTACGGCGACTCCCATTTCGAGTACAACGAGCGACTCAATCAAGGCGTTCCGCTGCTCTTCCCGGCTCTCGAAAACGGCAATTGGGTTGTCGCATGGCAAGGCAAAACCGACCCCCCGGACGCTCTGAAGTGACTTACTTGCAGGCGGCACGAATAGCAGCATCGCCAAGGTCGCGAACGCCGAGCGGGCCCCGGCAACTGGATGGACCACCAGGAACAAGGGGACCGCGATTGCCTCGGGGGGCACCGTGATCCGCAACCCGAAGAGCTAGAACAGCAACCCGAGGCCCGGGAACGCCATCGTCCCCGGGCCCGGCCCGCATTCCGACCCTATCGGGGCAATCTCGGCAAGGATCGCTGTGATGTCGGTCGACACGGCCTTGAATGCGGGTGATTCCGGTGGGGGCCGCGGGCCGTCATCGTCCAGCGGACAAGTCCGTTAGAATCGCATCCGGCCTGTCTCAGACGACGGCAGGCCCATGGTGGCTGTAGCCCAGTTGGTAGAGCTCCTGGTTGTGGTCCAGGCGGTCGCGGGTTCGAGTCCCGTCAGCCACCCCAAACGGCCCAGGTTCAAACTTGCGACCGTTGAACCAGGGCCGTGTGAAACCCGCCCTTCGGCGGGGAAGTGCTGGTCAGCCCACTTATCAGCGGCTTTGGTGACCTCTGGGGTGTAGAACTGGTCGTAGGGTTCCATGAGGCTGACCTCAAGGACGCGGCGCTCGGGCGGGGGCACCGTGGGAGGCAGTTCGTGGACCAGAATCTTGCGGAAGAACGCGAACGCCAACAATCGCCTGCATGTGGCGTCGCCTTCGCGGTAGACGGTGGCGGGGTCTCCAGCCAGGCCGAGGGCGTCGTCCACGAACGCGCGGTTGCGGGCGTAGTCGGAGGAGACCACTTTGATCCCGAGTTTGACTGGTGGTGGTGCTTGTTTTCGGGTTGTGGCCTGCGGGTTTGGGGGGTTTGGGGGGCGTCGTTTCAGGTTGGCAGCAGGTGGGCGCGGATTGCGGCGGTGGTTTCGCGGCGCCATTGGCGTAGTCGCTGGTCGGTGGCCCATTTGGTGTCGAGGCTGGTTCCCAGGGCCTGGTCGATCTGGTCCCACGCCCGGGTCCGGTTGACCAGGTGGTAGCCGTCGCCGGCGTCCGAGACGGACAGCTCGGCCATCCGGTCGGCGATCTGCCCCGCTGGCATGTCCAGCAGGTTCCGCAGGAGCCGGACGGTGAGCAGGGCCAGGAAGCAGATCGCGAAGTGGGCCTCTATGTGGGCTGGGGTGCGCACGTAGACGGGCCGGGCGCGCAGTTCGGTCTTGGTGACCCGGAACGCGTCCTCGATCTGCCACAGCTGGGCGTAGTGCGCCAGGAGCTCGGGGTCGGACGCGCCGGTCCGGGAGGTGTGCAGCAGCCAGTAGCCGTCAAGGGCGGCGTCGTCGGCGAGTTTGACGGTGTCCAGGGACAGCACCGGGCATGAGGGCTGGACCTGCCCGGTGTCCGGGTCGGCCTGCTCCGCCCGGACTGGGCTGTGTCAAGTTTTGTGGACATGGGGTTGTTGGTTTTGTTGGTTGGTTAGGCGGCTTGTGCCGCGTGGGTGGTGTGTTGGTGGGTGAAGTGTTCCGCCCAGGACTGGGTTGGGGT